>NZ_DXLG01000013.1 GCF_019414865.1 Veillonella sp. | reverse complement strand
TATGTAGAAAATCTGTTACTATATGTATGAAAAGCCTTGCCAACAAGGGAATTATTGTATATACTTAGGATGTAATATTAATACTAGGTCATAAAAGGTGGTCCCATGAGTCGGTTAAAGAAGCAAGAGCGCCAGAAGCAGTTACAAGAAAAACTGAATATTACGCCATTTCTTACTGATGAAGAATTGGCTACGCATTTTAATGTAAGTGTGCCAACGATTCGTCTAGATCGTCTAGAGTTGGGCATTCCTGAATTGCGTGAACGCATACGCGTCATGGCTACAGGTCAATCACAAGAAGCGGTAGAACATGTACCGTACGAAGTGGTTGGTGAACTGATCGATGTTACGGAAGGACAACAAGCCTTATCAATGCTACGTACTACTTCTGACATGGAAGATCGATTTGGATATGTAGAGCCACAGTATTTATATGCTCAAGCAAATTCCCTCGCAAAGGTAGTCATGGGGACTACTGTTTGTTCTGCGGAGGTTGGAAATATAAAATATAAAAACCCAGTTGGAGCTGGTACTAATTTGGTGGCAAAAGCAGAAATTGTGCGTCGCCGTGGTAATAAGTTCTTTATTTGGGTCATTATACGAGATAAAATAAAAGAAGTATTTCGCGCAAAATTTATTATGGAATCCGTAGAGAATAGGGTGTAGATTATGAAAATTGCAATAGACGCCATGGGTGGCGACTTTGCTCCATTGGAGACTGTACTAGGATCTATTGAAGCCGTACGAGCAAATGAACACATTGAAGTGGTGCTCGTCGGCGATGAGCAGCAAATTTTTAATATATTAGAAGCTAGGAATGAAGCTAAGAATCCACGCATTTCTGTACATCATGCCAGTCAAGTTATCGGTATGGATGAGCATCCAGGACAAGCATTGCGTAAGAAAAAGGACGCATCCATTGTGGTAGCAACATCTTTAGTTCGTGATAATGTTTGCGATGCCGTGATTGCTCCTGGTAGCACAGGTGCTGCTGTAGCAGCTGCATTGTTTGGCCTCGGTCGTATTAAGGGGGTTGATCGCCCAGTTATTGCAACCCCGATGCCAACAGTTAGTGGTATTACTGTTATGTTAGATTCTGGTGCTAACTCAAATTGTAAACCAAAACATCTTGTACAAGGTGCATTGATGGGTTCTGAATATGCAAAACTTTTATTAGGTAAAGAAGAACCTACAGTAGGGTTATTAAATATTGGCGAAGAAGCCACTAAGGGGAACGATGTCGTTCTAGCCACATATCCAATTTTGGAACGTATGAAAACTATTAATTTCAGTGGTAATATTGAAGGCCGTGATATTCCCAAAGGGGTCGTAGATGTTGTTGTTTGCGATGGTTTTGTCGGTAATGTGGTACTTAAATTCGCAGAAGGCTTGGTAACAGGTCTTACACAATTAGTGAAGGATAGCATTATGGCAGGTAGTATTTTTGCCAAAATTGGTGCTATGCTTGTAAAGCCAGCTTTAAAAAAGATGGCAAAACGCTTAGATCACACAGAAAATGGTGGTGCTCCACTCTTAGGGGTTAACGGGGTGTTTATGATTGCTCATGGTAGCTCCAAAGCTAAAGAGATTAAAACTGCTATTGAAATTGCTAGTGATTTAGTAGAACGTAAAATTATTCAACACATAAGAGAAACAATGGATATTGAAGGAGCCTTGAAGTATGACTATGATGAGTAAACCGGTTGGAATCATTGGTACTGGGAGCTTCCTTCCTGACAATGTAGTAACAAACTTTGATCTAGAAAAAATGGTTGATACCAATGACCAATGGATTAGAGAACGTACTGGTATTGAGGAACGACGCATTGCACCGGAAGGTATGAATACATCCTATATGGCGACTGAGGCAGCAAAAAAAGCTATGCAAATGGCTAAGGTTAGTGCCGAAGATATAGACGTGATTATTTTTGCTACCTTAACACCGGATATGATTATTCCTTCAGCCGCTTGTGTATTACAAGCGAATTTAGGCGCTAAGAATGCAGCGGCCTATGATTTACAAGCTGCATGCTCTGGCTTTGTATATGGATTGATTACTGCAGCTAGCTATATTAGCTCCGGTTTATACAAAAAGGTGCTCGTTGTGGGCGCTGAAATTCTCTCCCGTCGAGTAAATTGGAAGGATCGTAGTACAAGTATCCTCTTTGGTGATGGCGCTGGTGCCGCAGTAGTATCTGAAGTCCCTGAAGGTTATGGCATTAAAGGTGTTGATATGGGTGCCGACGGTACTGGTGGTCCATCTCTTTGTATTCCTGCAGGTGGTACAGCCGTAGTTGCCAATGATCAACGCATTGAAGAAGGTTTAACATTCATTCATATGGATGGTTCTGAAGTATATAAATTTGCTGTTAAAACGATGGGGCGTACTGTTTTAAAATCTTTAGAACGAGCTGGAATGGAACTTAATGAGTTGGATTTCTTCATTCCACATCAAGCAAATATTCGTATTATTGATTCGGCTGCAAAACGCTTACATATGCCGATGGAAAAAGTATTTGTTAATTTACATAAGTATGGTAATACATCTGCCGCGTCTGTAGCGATAGCTTTGGACGAAGCTAATCGTGAAGGGCGTTTCAAACGCGGCGATAATGTTGCGTTTGCAGGATTTGGTGCAGGCCTTACATGGGCTAGCCTTGTCTTGAAATGGTATTAAGGAGGACACATCAAGATGATTAAGACTGACATTTGTGATTTATTGCAGATTGAGTACCCAATCTTACAAGGTGGTATGGCTTGGCTCGGTACTGCAGAATTAGCGGCAGCTGTTTCCGAAGCGGGTGGCCTTGGTATCATTGGGGCTGGTCATATGCCTCCTGATATTTTCCGTAATGAAATTCACAAATTAAAAGAGCGCACAAACAAACCATTTGGTTGTAATATTATGCTCATGTCTCCATTTGTTAAAGAAGTTATGGAAGTAGTTGTGGAAGAACGCGTTCCTGTAATTACAACAGGTGCTGGTAATCCTGGCGTGTATATTCCAGCTTTAAAAGAAATCGGTACTAAAGTAATCCCTGTAGTTGCTTCCGTATTACTTGCAAAACGCTTGTTGCGTGGTGGTATTGATGCAATTATCGCAGAAGGTACAGAATCTGGTGGTCACGTAGGCGATATTACTACTATGGCATTGATTCCACAAGTAGTAGATGCTGTAGATGTTCCAGTTATCGCAGCTGGTGGTATTGCTGATGGCCGCGGTATGGCTGCAGCCTTTGCATTAGGCGCTCATGCAGTACAAATGGGTACGCGATTCGTATTATCCGAAGAGTGTATTGCTCATGAAAACTATAAGAATGCAGTATTGAAAGCAAAAGATCGTGCTACTGTTATGACTGGTTTAACAACAGGTCACCCTGTACGTATCATTGATAATGCATTAGCTCATAAATATAAATCCCTTGAATTTAGCGGTGGTTCCAAAGAAGATTTAGAAAACTTAGGTGCAGGCACACTTCGTAAAGCTGCTATTGAAGGTGATGTAAAAGAAGGCTCTGTAATGATCGGTCAAATCTCTGGTATGTTAACAGATGTTAAACCATGTGCAACTATTATCAAAGATATCATGGCTGAAACTGAAACTGTAATTAAAAACCTTCAAGGTCTTGTTAAATAAGGAGGCCCTTATGAAAACAGCATTTGTTTTTCCTGGTCAAGGTTCCCAAAAAGTAGGCATGTTACAAGATTTGTACAATGCATATCCTATTGTGAAACAACGTTTTGAAGAAGCTGACGAAGCGCTTGGTTATTCTATTTCCAAATTGTGCTTTGAAGGTCCTGATACTGAACTTGTTAAAACTGCAAATACACAACCAGCTATTTTAACTGCATCAGTAGCTTGCTATGAAGTTCTTAAAGAACAAGGCTTTACACCTGATATCGTAGGTGGTCATAGTCTTGGTGAATACAGTGCTCTTGTAGCGGCGGGTGTATTGAATTTTAAAGATGCTGTGTATGTTGTTCATAAACGCGGTGAATATATGCAAGAAGCTGTGCCATTGGGCAAAGGTGCTATGGCAGCAATTCTAGCTTTACCTCGTGAACAAGTTGTAGAAATTTGTAAAGAAGTTAACGATTCTGTTGGTTCTGTGCAAGCAGTTAACTTCAACTGCCCAGGTCAAATTGTTATTGCTGGTGAAACAGCAGCGGTAGAAACTGCAGCAGAAAAGATGAAAGAAGCTGGTGCAAAACGTGCTGTTATGCTTCCTGTAAGTGCTCCATTCCACAGCCGTTTGATGGAACCTGCAGCTCTTCGTTTAAAAGAAGAGTTGGATAAAATCCAAGTGAGCGATGCTCAAATTCCTGTAGTGGCAAATGTGACAGGTAAAATTTTGACTAATGCAAACGATATTAAAGAATCCTTAGTTACACAAGCTGCAAACCCTGTATTGTGGGAAGACTGCGTAGCTGAAATGGTTAACTTTGGTGTAACTCGATTCGTTGAAGTAGGTCCTGGTAAAGTACTTACTGGCTTTACTAAAAAGATCAATAAAGATATGGAATTAGCCAATGTTGATGACATTGCATCCTTAGAGAAAACGCTTGAATTTTTGAAAGGGGTTCGATAAAATGCATTTAGAGGGTAAAGTAGCCATTGTAACTGGCGCATCCCGTGGCATTGGTCGCGCTGTAGCTATCAATTTAGCACAATCTGGTGCTGATGTGGTAGTTAACTATAGCGGTAGCGAAGGTGCAGCTCAAGAAACTGTTGAAGCTGTACAAGCTTTAGGCCGTAAAGCCATTAAAATTAAAGCTAATGTAGCTAATGCTGATGAAGTTGCAGCTATGGTGGAAGAAGCTCATAAAGAGTTTGGTCACATTGATATTCTCGTAAATAATGCGGGGATTACGCGTGATGGTTTATTGATGCGTATGAAAGACGAAGATTTTGATGCTGTTATAGATATCAACCTTAAAGGTGTATATTTAGTAACTAAAGCAGTATCTAAAATCATGATGAAACAACGTTCTGGTCATATTATCAATATGACATCTGTTGTAGGCGTTATGGGTAATGCGGGTCAAACTAACTACGCAGCATCTAAAGCTGGTGTAATTGGTTTTACTAAATCCTGTGCTAAAGAATTAGCAAGTCGTGGCATTACTGTTAATGCTATTGCACCAGGATTTATCAATACTGATATGACTGATGTATTACCAGAAAAAGTTAAAGAAGCTATGGTTGCAGAAATTCCATTGGGCCGTATGGCTAATGCTGAAGAAGTAGCGACAGTAGCAACATTCCTTGCTAGCGATTTTGCTAACTATATTACAGGCCAAGTCATCAATGTAGATGGTGGTATGGTGATGTAGTTTCAAAATTAGACTATATATAAATACACTTTGAAAGGAGGTGAACCACCAATGAACACTTTCGATAAAGTAAAAGCAATCGTTGTGGAACAATTAGGCGTTGATGAAGCTGAAGTTACCATTGATTCTACATTCATCGACGACTTAGGCGCTGACTCCTTAGATATCGTTGAATTGATCATGGCATTCGAAGAAGAATTCAATGTTGAAATCCCTGACGATGTTGCAGAAAAAATCAAAACCGTTAAGGATACAGTAGAATATATTGATTCTGCTAAATAAGCTGTAAAGCTGACAATTCAGCCGCACGGGAGGCCGAGTGGCCTCCCAACCGGTTTTATTTACAGGAGGATTTGATAGTGAAGCTCCCTGAACTTCGCATTGGGAATCTAGTGGCCAAAGTACCTATCATTCAAGGTGGTATGGCGATTAGATTGTCTACAGCTCGCTTGGCAGCAGCCGTTGCAAATGAAGGTGGTATCGGCCTTATTGCAGCATCCGGTTTGCCATTTGATGAATTACGATACGAAATACAATTAGCTAGAAAATTATCACCTACGGGTATTATTGGTATAAATGCGATGGTAGCCGCAACACAATTTGCTGGCTTAGTTAAAACTGCCATCGAAGAGGGCATTGATCTTGTAGTAGCAGGTGCTGGTTTTTCAAGAGATATGTTCGCAATGGGCAAAGAGTCTGGTACGCCAATCGTACCAATTGTTTCGTCCGCAAAATTAGCTCGCATTTCTGAAGGTTTAGGTGCAGCAGCAGTAATCGTAGAAGGCTGCGAAGCTGGTGGCCACTTGGGGACTGATCGTTCCGCTCGAGAAATCGTTCCAGAAGTTGTAGCTGCTGTTAAAAACATTCCAGTTATTGGTGCTGGTGGTGTTCTTGATGGTCGTGACATCGTAGAAATGTTGAAATTAGGTGCTAGTGGCGTTCAAATGGGTAGCCGTTTTGCTGCTTCTGATGAATGTAATGCATCTGATGAATTGAAAAAAATGTATGTACGGGCTACTAATCCTGAGGACATTGTATTAATTCAAAGTCCTGTAGGTTTGCCTGGACAAGCCATTAAAAATAAATTTGCTGAATCTGTATTAGACGGTACTGTAGCACCTCCAACGGTGTGTGATAACTGTTTGAAACATTGTTCCCATAAATTCTGTATCATCCGTGCTCTATCTCGTGCACAACAAGGTGATGTAGAAACAGGTTTGGTGTTCTCTGGCAATAATATGAGAAAAGTCGACAAGATTATGCCAGTTAAAGATATCTTTGCTCAACTCAAACAGCAAGTAGCAGAGATTGATTAATTTAAAAGGGCTGTATAGCTATAAGAGGTGGAATAATTGGAAAAACGTGTAGTAATTACTGGCTTAGGGGCAGTGACTCCTGTAGGTATCGGTAAAGAGAACTTCTACAATGCGTTATTGGCAGGTCAATCTGGTATTGGGCCAATTACACGCTTTGATGCATCTGAATATGCAACACGCATTGCTGGTGAAGTAAAAGATTTTGATGTTACAAACTATGGCGTAGACAAGAAAGAAGCTCGTCGTATGGACCGTTCTGTAGAATTGGCTATCGGTGCTGCTGTTCTTGCTTGTGAAGATGCTGATCTTGATTTGGATAAAGAAGATTTAGATCGTTGTGGTACTGTAGTTGGTACTGGTATTGGCGGTATCGACTCTATCCATGAAGTATATGAAACATTATTCGAAAAAGGTCCTGGCCGTGTAAGTCCATTCGCAGTTCCTATGATGATTGCAAATATGACATCTGCACGTGTATCCATCCGTCTTGGCCTTAAAGGTCCTGTTATTACAGACGTAACAGCTTGTACTTCCGGTACAAATGCTATTGGCGATGCTTTCCGTATCATTCAACGTGGTGATGCTGATATCATGTTTGCCGGTGGTACTGAAGCGGCTGTATCTCCTGCAGCTGTAGCTGGTTTCGCAGCTATGAAAGCTATGTCTACACGCAATGACGAACCAACAAAAGCTTCTCGTCCATTTGACCGCGATCGCGATGGTTTCGTAATGGGTGAAGGTTCTGGTATCGTTGTTCTTGAAGAATTAGAACACGCAAAAGCTCGTGGTGCTCATATCTACGCTGAAGTTGTAGGTTATGGTACTAATGGTGATGCTTACCACATTACTGCACCAGCTCCAGGTGGTGTACAAGCTCGTAAATGTATGGAATTAGCAATTAAAGATGCAGGTATCGATCCTAAAGACGTTAACTACATCAATGCTCATGGTACATCTACTGGCCTTAATGACAAAAATGAAACATTGGCTATTAAAGAATTATTCGGCGATCATGCTAAAGACATCGCTGTTAACTCTACAAAATCCATGACAGGTCACTTGTTAGGTGCTGCTGGTGCTATCGAAACTATCGTTATGGCGATGGCTATCGAAACTGGCAAAGTTCATCCTACAATCAACTGTGACAATCCTGATGAAGGTTTGGATCTTGACTATGTTCGCGAAGGTGCACGTGACCTTCAAGTTAAATGTGCTCTTTCCAACTCTTTCGGTTTTGGTGGTCATAACGGTACACTTTGCGTACGCCGTTATGAAGGCTAATGGTAGCTGTTGAAGCGCATAAGAGTAAGATGACACAAGCTCGTGAAGAATCTCTTCATGGGCTTGTTGCTCGTTTAGACATACCTGTGTCAGATATATCCATTTTAGATTGTGCTTTTACACATACATCTTATGCGAATGAACATAAATCAAAGCATATTAATCACAATCAGCGATTAGAGTTTTTAGGCGATGCTGTTTTGGATCTTATTATTGGGGAATACCTATTTAAGACATATCCAGACATGGCAGAAGGTAATTTGACGAAAATTAAGGCTGCTACAGTGTGTGAGGATTCTTTAGCATCTGTAAGTCGTTCTTTGCAATTGGGGCAATATTTATTGCTCGGTCATGGTGAATGTGCTTCTGGTGGTAATAATCGTAATTCTATTTTAGCGGATACCTTTGAGTCTCTCATTGGTGCTATCTATATTTCTACAGATTACCAAACGGCGATGAACTTCGTTTTAAAACATCTCATTACGTATATCAAGCAAGCTTTAGAAGGTAAACGGGGCAAAGATTATAAAACCTTGTTACAAGAATATGTGCAACGGGATGGTGATAAACATATCGTCTATCGTTTGCTCAGTGAAAGTGGTCCCGACCATGCTAAGACCTTCCATATGGTGGTCGAAATCAATGGTGTTACTTACGAGGCCGGCTCTGGTAAAAGTAAAAAAATTGCAGAACAACATGCGGCTCAATTAACGTTAGAAAAGTTAATGGCCAAATAGAAAAGCGCCTAATGGCGCTTTTTTCTGTATAATAGTATATAGAATAATCAATATATTTATTTAATGATTTTCATATATAAGATCTTATATCTTAATATATTAATGGCGTAGCTCAAGACCCAATACATGGATTTTAATGTATTAACATATAAGATTTGTAACTAATATGATTTTATATAAGAAGGGAGGGTGACTATGAAACCATTTGGTATGATACCATTTTTTATACCTCATGTGGGGTGTCCTTATGTATGTACATTTTGTAATCAATCTCGTATTACAGGCCAATCTGGTATTAGTCACCTAACTCCAGAATATATACAGCAAACTATTAAGGATTATATTGGGACCAAACGTAACGATAAGTTTTGGGAAGTCGCCTTCTATGGAGGTTCCTTTACAGCCATTCATCGCGATTTGCAACATCAATTATTAGCTCCTGCTTCTGAGATGCTTAAGCGCGGTATAATTGATGGTATACGTTGTTCAACGCGGCCTGATGCTGTTGGGGATGAGGCTATCTCATTGTTACAATCCTATGGCGTAAAAACAGTAGAGCTTGGTGTACAGTCTATGAATGATGGTATTTTGGTTGATGCTAAGCGCGGTCACACAGCTCAAGAGGTAGTAGATGCTGTTGCGCGATTAAAGCGACGTGAAATAACTGTAGGTATTCAGCTTTTACCAGGATTAAAAGGTGAAACTTGGGAAACCATTCTAGAAACCGCTATTGCTGTAGTTAAACTAGAACCAGATTTTGTACGAATCTATCCTGTTCTTGTTATAGAAAATACGGAACTAGCAGATCAATATAGATCTGGTGAATATAAGCCGTTAAGTACTGAGCAAGCTATTACATATTGTGCATTCTTAAAAGAATGGTTTGAAGAACATAACATTGAAGTTATACGCACTGGATTACAAAGTAGTGAAGAGCTCGATTCGGGTAATAGCTTGATAGCCGGTCCCTATGAGCCAGCCATGGGCGAGCTTGTCGTAAATGAGCAATTTAAACAACGTATAGAAAGGTGTATTGATGAACACTTTTCTTTAAGGCGTTTTTCATCACAGAGTTTTTCAGGCTACCCGTATTCTTATATTGGTTCACCATCGAGTAATCACTATAGCCATAAGGTTGAGTGTAGAACTCATGCGAATCAAAAGGATAGGTTGACGAAACATAAGATACGAATTTCTTATCCAAGAAGCCTTACATCAAAGGTACGAGGCCTTAAAAATCGCAATATTTTATACTTCCAAGAAACATATCCTCAATTTAGCATAGATTGGTGTGAAGATAGTACGAGAAATACTGTTCGTTGCTGTATTGATGGCCTACAATATATGTTATAATAAAAGATATGATTATTCGGGGTTGTTAGTAGAAAGGAGGCAGTCATGCAATTACTTCGGTTAGAATTAAAGGGCTTTAAATCGTTTGCAGATAAAACGGTTGTAAAATTCTCACCAGGAATGACTGCCGTTATTGGGCCTAACGGAAGTGGTAAAAGTAATATTACGGATGCTATGAAATGGGTTTTAGGGGAATCCAATGTCCGTAACTTACGTGGTCAAAAAGCAGAGGATATTATTTTCTCTGGTACGGAAAAACGTAAACCAATGAGTGCAGCTGAGGTTACACTTGTATTTGACAATAGTGACCATCAATTAGATGTGGATATGGCTGAGGTTGCTATTACACGCCGTATTTATCGTACTGGTGAAAGTGAGTTCCTTATCAATAAACGCTCTTGTCGTTTAAAGGATATTCATCTTTTATTAGCTGATACAGGCCTGGGGAAAGACTCAATGGCTATTATCGGTCAGAACCGCATTGATGCTATTTTGAATTCAAAGCCTGAAGAACGTCGTTTGATCTTTGAAGATGTAGCAGGTATTTCTCGTTTTAAAATCAATAAAGAAGATGCATTGCGTCGTATTGCTAGCACAGACCGAAATATGGAACGCGTACGCGACGTAATGGCTACCATCGAAGAGCAACTAGGACCTTTGTCTGAAAAGGCGGAAAAGACTAAAAAATATATGACCTTAAGTCGTACAAAGCGCGACTATGATGGGGCATTAGGCTTTCACAATTATAAGACCTCTAATCGTTTATTAACGCGTTTCGAAAATGATAATATTGCATTTAAGGATGAAGAGATTGAGCTTCAAACTGAATTGTCTAAATTGGAAGCGCGCCGTCATACCTTGCAATCCGCATCAACAAAAGAGCAAGAACAACTCAAGTTGTGGGAAGCTCAGTATACGGAAAAGCAACGTGATGAAGAACGTTTAGCAGGTCATTTACGTCTGTTAGATGAGCAGCTGAAGACAGCTCGTCGTGAATTAGATGAAACATCTATGCGTATTAGCGAATTGGAAGCTACGCAAAAGGGCGAAGAACAACAATTGCGCATTTTAAATCAATTGATTCAAGATGAAAGTGCTCAATTAGTAGAAAAAGAGTCTAAGCTTGAAGAGTTAGAATCTAATTATAAAAAAGCTGTTGAAGATGTAAGTGCTGAGCAAGCTAAGTTCCAGTCCTTGCAGTCTAATCGAGAAGTCTTTGAGCAACATCAATTAGAACTTGTGAGCGCTATTGAAACAGCAAAGGCTAGTATTCGTAGCTTAGAAGCTCGTAAGGCTGAATCTACAAAACAATGTGAAGTTTTAAAGGATGAAATAGCTCAAGTAGATAGTGAACTACAAGCAGCACGTGCTGAATATGAAACACTTGGTCAGAAATTTACTGCTATTTCTGCACAACGACAAGCCCTCGTTGATGGTGGTAAAGAAGCAGTTATACAAGCTCGTGAGGAACGCAAAGAGTTACAAAAACTTCGCACCCAAGAACAACGTGCAAAAGGCCGTTTAGAGCTCTTAGCTCAATGGGAAGAACAGCATGAAGGTTACTTAGAAGGTACTAAGAATATTCTAAATGGTAAGGGCGCTTGGCGTGAACAGATTACGGGCGCCGTTGGTGATCTCTTTACAGTTGAGGACAAATATACGACAGCTATTGAAACGGCATTAGGCGGTAGTGTTAACCACGTTGTGACTACTACAGCTCGTGCTGCTGCAGAAGGCGTTAATTATTTGAAATCTATCCAAGGTGGTCGCGTAACCTTCTTACCGATGGATTCTGTAAAAGGGAAACCCTATGATACGCCTGCTTTACATGAAAGTTGTGTCATAGGCACGGCTGTTGATTGTATTTCCTTTGATAATACATACGCTCATATTTTCCAATATCTATTAGGTCGTACGTTAGTAGTATCCTCTATGGATGATGCTATTGGATTACAGAAGAAATATAACCAACAATTGCGCATCGTTACCCTTACAGGGGAACAATTCCAACCTGGTGGTTCTTTAACGGGTGGTGCTACAAAGCGTAAGCGTGCCTCCGTATTGAGCCGTAAGGAAGAGGCTGCTAGTCTTGAACAAGAGCTTGTACAAATTGAAGAACAAATCCGCTCTTTAACAGCTAGCTTAGAAAACTTGGAAAAACGGGTTGAAGAGGCTGAAAAAGAACGAGGTACCCTTGATGAAAACTACCAACATACTAATTTACTCTATGTGGCTAGTGAAACAAAGGTACAAAATATACAAAATCAAATGGACCGTAAGAAACGTGTTCTTTCTGAAGAAGAGCAACGTTTAGTTCAAATTGATATTGATTTAGCCACTACAACAGCTAACTTAAAAGACCAAGAAACAGCATTGGCTTCCTTACAAGAAAATCATGGTGTAGAGGGCAATCAAGGGGCCTTGATGGAGCGTTTAACTGTATTGCAAAAGATACAGCAAGAGGCGTATGAAGCTTTCACAGAGGCACGCCTCACCTGTGATACGTTGCGACAAACCATTAAGGAACGTGAAGCTCAGCGAGAACAACGTAATCAATCCATTGCTAACATTGTAGAGCGACTAACACCGTTACGTAATTTGTTAATTAGCACTACAGAGCGCTATGAAGTGGAGCTACCAAAGGCTAAAGAATTGGCAGACCGAGAATTGGCTTCTGCTACAGCGGAGGTTGAACGATTGCGTGCACTTCGCGATGAGGCTTATGATAAAACATCTACAGGACGTGAAGAGATGGAATCTATCCTCGGTGAGCAAGATCGATTGAACCAACGATATAAAGTCGTTCAAGGTCGACTCGTCGATATGGAAGGTAAGATTACACGTCATCGCATGGATTGTGAGCGCTTTGTAGAAGAACTACAAGAGTTAGGCTTTACCTTAGAAGATGCGCAGGCTCTTCGCATTGAAGGCTCTGTAAACGATTGGAAGGATGAGCAGGCTCGCTTGATGGCAGAAATTGCCGAACTAGGCCCAGTCAATCCGAACGCTGTTGAAGAATACGAAGAAACTAAAGAGCGTTATGACTTCTTAACTACACAGTTAGCAGATTTAGATACGGCGAAAGAGCAATTGCAAGCTGTTATTGCTGAAATGGATAAGGCTATGAGTACACAGCTATACGATGTATTAGATGTAGTAGGCCGCAGATTCCAAGAGGTATTTAGCCAACTATTTGGCGGTGGTACGGCTCAAATTGTATTGACTGACCCAGATAATATCTTAACTGGTGGTATCGATTTCTACATTCAGCCGCCAGGGAAGAAACGACAACAATTGACCTTGTTATCCGGTGGCGAGCGTGCTCTTACGGTTATTGCTTTATTGTTCTCGTTCCTAGACTATCGTCCAGCTCCATTCTGTGTGCTTGACGAAGTTGATGCAGCGCTTGATGAAGCCAATGTAGAACGATTTAGTTCTTACTTAAATCGGGTAAATAAAGAAACACAATTTATCGTAGTATCGCATCGTAAAAAGACGATGGAAGCTGCCGAAGTTTTACAAGGGGTGACCATGGTTGAACGGGGCGTATCGCGATTATTAACAGTAGCATTTGAAGATGTGAAGGAGGATCTAGCATAATGGCATTTGGATTCTTTAATAAAATTAAAGAGGGCTTAGAAAAAACTCGTAAGTCCTTTGTAAAAAATGTAGAGACAGTTATCATTGGTTATGCAGAAATTGATGATGATTTCTTAGATGATTTAGAAGCAGTTATGCTTACTAGTGACCTTGGTCCTAAAACGACAGAATATTTGATGAAAGAAATTCGTCGTGGTGTAACAGAAGGTATTATCAACAATACTGGTGATGTAATGCCATTTATGGAAGACCGCATTACAGAAATGCTAGTTGACCAAGAGGACGAAATTACACTACACCATCCAGAGGTTATCCTTGTTGTGGGGGTAAACGGCGTTGGTAAAACAACAACTATCGCTAAATTGGCTAATTACTACACAAAAGAAGGTAAAAAGGTTATCATTGCTGCAGGTGATACATTCCGTGCCGCTGCAGCTGACCAATTATCCATTTGGGCAGATCGCGTAGGTGTGCCTATCGTTAAACATAAAGAGGGCGCTGATCCAGCAGCCGTTGTATACGATGCTATGGAAGCGGCAAAAGCTCGTAATGCAGACCTTGTTATCGTCGATACTGCAGGTCGTCTACACACTAAAGTTAATCTTATGGAAGAACTTAAGAAGATGGGCCGCGTAGCTAATAACCACGTAGAAGGGGCACCGCATCAAACATTGCTCGTTCTCGATGGTACGACAGGTCAAAATGCTGTAAGCCAAGCTAAATTATTTGGTCAAGCCGTACCAGTAAATGGTATTGTGGTGACTAAACTTGATGGTACAGCAAAAGGTGGCGTAGTTATCTCTATTAAAGAGGAATTAGGCGTACCTGTTCGCTGGATCGGCGTTGGCGAAGGCATGGATGACTTGCGTCCATTTAATGCGAAAGAATTTGCTAATGCACTATTTAATAAAGGAATGATTCAAGGTGACAAATAAATATAACCGGGAATTCTTACTTGAATATGTAGAATCTGAAAATAAAAAAAATGAATGTAATGTTAGCCTAGAAAATATGGAAAAGATTGTTGGTTTAATCGAGTATTTCGGCATTGAATTATATCGTCCTATTACAAGATTGCTACTTTCAAACTGGGAAGAGATTACAGAACGTATTAATAACTATACTGAATCAGATTGGATGATGGCTGATGAAATTCAAAAGACTACGCCTACATTAGATCGTTTCTCCATTGCTATGCTCATCGAAGTATTAGAAGGAGAGGATACGTTGAACCAAGCAGAAAATGCAGGTCGCCGTCTTTCAGAGGAAGAGCTCAAAGCTATCCGTAAACATCAGGATGAACAGTAATGAAACATAATACATATAATTATGAAGGGGGCCAACCATTTAAAGTGGAGGCGCCCTTTACGCCTACAGGGGACCAACCAACTGCGATTCAGTCTTTAACAGAAGGTATTGAACGCGGTGAATGGGCCCAAGTTTTACTCGGTGCCACTGGTACAGGTAAAACCTTTACAATGGCTAAAGTTATCGAGGCCGTTCAAAAGCCAACGCTGATTATTGCTCATAATAAAACCTTAGCTGCGCAGTTATGTAGTGAGTTTAAAAGTTTCTTCCCAAATAATGCGGTAGAATACTTTGTGTCTTATTACGATTTCTATCAACCAGAAGCATATATTCCTTCCAGTGATACGTATATCGAGAAGGATGCGTCTATCAATGATGAAATCGATAAACTGCGACATAGCGCTACGATGAGCCTCTTTGAGCGCCGCGATGTTATCATCGTTGCCTCTGTTAGTTGTATTTATGGCTTAGGTGACCCTGAGGACTACTCTGAACTCGTGTTGTCCTTGCGCTTAGGGCAGACGAAATCTCGTGATGAAATTCTGTCTAAACTCGTAGATATTCAATATACGAGAAATGATATGAACTTTATCCGCGGTACCTTCCGTGTACAAGGGGATACTATCGAGATTTTCCCTGCTGCGTATAGTGAAAGAGCCATTCGAGTGGAACTCTTTGGCGATGAAATCGATCGCCTCGTTGAGGTAGATGCTTTGACTGGTGAAGTGATTGCTGAACGCAAGCACGTTGCGGTCTATCCAGCATCTCACTATGTAACAACGAAAGATAAGATGCGTATTGCTGTAGAGCGTATTGAAGCTGAATTAGACGAACAATTAGCTAAGTTGAAAGCTGCTGACCGTCTATTAGAGGCTCAACGTCTTGAACAGCGTACCCGTTACGATATAGAAATGATGCAAGAAATGGGCTATTGCTCAGGCATCGAAAACTATTCCCGCCACATGTCTGAACGTAAGGCTGGAGAGGCACCATACACATTGATAGACTATTTTCCAGATGACTTCCTCATCATGGTGGACGAGTCTCATGTAACCATTCCTCAAGTACGGGCCATGTACAATGGTGACCGTGCTCGTAAAGAATCCCTTATCGAATATGGGTTCCGTTTACCATCTGCACTCGATAATAGACCACTTCAATTCGATGAATTCGTAGAACGTATCAATCAAATCGTCTATGTATCAGCCACACCTGGTCCGTATGAAATGGAAGTGGAAACGAATATTGCAGAACAAATTATTCGTCCTACAGGTTTATTAGATCCATCCATTGAAATTCGTCCTATTAAGGGACAAATGGATGATTTACTCGGCGAAATTCATAAGCGTGCAGCTAAGAATGAACGCGTTCTCGTTACGACCTTAACGAAAAAGATGGCTGAGGACTTAACAGAGTTCTTGAAGGAAATGGGCGTCCGCGTTCGTTATCTTCACTCTGATATTGTTACTATCGAGCGTGCTGAAATCATCCGTGATTTACGGGCTGGTGTATTCGATGTACTGGTTGGTATTAACTTGCTCCGTGAAGGCCTAGATATGCCAGAGGTTTCCTTGGTAGCTATCTTAGATGCGGATAAGGAAGGTTTCTTACGTTCTGATACAGCTATGATTCAAACAATCGGTCGGGCAGCTCGTAATGTGAACGGTCACGTTATCATGTACGCTGACCGTGTAACAGGTTCTATGCAACGTGCTATCGATGAAACAGATCGCCGTCGTGCTGTGCAAGAGGCTTATAATATTGAACATAATATTACGCCTAAGTCTGTCTCTAAAGATGTAAAAGAACTTATTGAGTTGACGAAAATTGAAGAAGATATGGTTACCGATGGGAAGGACTTTTCACCGAAGAAAGGAAAAAAGAAAGCCTCTTCAGCAGGTATGGACCATGGACATGAACCATATGCACAAGATACATCCACTCCTAAGGTGGCAGATATAACGCCAGAAGAGTTATTCAATAAAATTGAAGAACTTGATCGTCAAATGAAGGCCGCTGCAAAGCAGCTTGAATTTGAAAAGGCAGCAAAGCTTCGTGACCAATTAGGAGAACTACGTCAACAATGGTCCGATATGCATAGTGCAGGTGAAAGCAAGTTGAAAAAGCCTACATCTAGCAAGGGTAAAAAACGTACAAGTTCAAAGAGTAAATCTTAAGTAGCAGTAACATACATTCATATATTGTAAAAATATTACCTGAATGTAATAAATCGAATCTATATAGATTGTAAGAAAACACATAGATTATATAGACTATATGTGCGATAATATACATATATTATTTCATGTTAGTAAAAATAGAGATGATGCCATTTGGTATCATCTCTTTAAATAGGGAACATAATGAAAGATCAATTGATAGTAAAAGGTGCGCGTCAGCATAACCTTAAAAATATAGATATAGCCTTACCACGAGATCAGTTTATCGTTTTGACTGGCCTTAGTGGTTCTGGTAAATCATCCTTAGCATTTGATACGATTTACGCAGAAGGGCAACGACGCTATGTAGAGTCCTTGTCTGCGTATGCTCGTCAATTCTTGGGACAAATGGATAAACCTGATGTAGATTATATTGAAGGCTTATCTCCAGCGATTTCTATCGATCAAAAGACAACAAGCCGTAATCCTCGTTCTACAGTCGGTACTGTAACGGAGATTTACGACTACTTGCGTCTATTATTTGCTCGTGTAGGTCATGCCCATTGTCCAGAATGTGGTAAGCCTATTACACAACAAACAATACAACAAATGACAGATGATGTAATGAGCTTCCCAGAAGGTACAAAGATTTTAGTATTAGCCCCTATGATTCAAGGAAAAAAAGGGGAGCATAAATCCGTCTTTGAACAACTTCGTAAAGAAGGCTTTGTTCGTGCCCGCGTAGATGGCGTTGTACGTACATTAGATGAAGAGATTGTATTAGAAAAAAATAAAAAACACTCTATCGATATCGTAGTAGACCGCCTCGTTGTAAAAGAAGGCATCGAATCCCGCTTGGCAGACTCTATGGAGACCGCATCAAAATGGGCAGAAGGCATCGTAGTGATTCAAGAGGTAGACGGCCCTGAACACATGTATAGTCAACACTTTGCATGTCCAGATTGTCATATTTCATTACCAAAAATTGAACCGCGCATGTTCTCCTTCAACAGCCCATTTGGTGCTTGCCCAGCTTGTTTGGGTATTGGATCCACTATGGAAGTAGACGAAGAGCGCGTTATTCCAGATGGCTCTATTAGCTTTGCCGATGGTTGTGTGCAAGCATTGAGCTCTAATCCTAATGCATGGTTTATGCGTCAAGTAGAAGGCCTATTAAAAGCTAATGGATATTCTTTAGACTCTACCTATGATGAATTGCCAAAAGCATTACAGAAAAAAGTCATGTATGGCACGACGGATAAGGTAGCTTTCACCTATGAAAATATGAGAGGTGAAGTAAAGGAATTCTTTACAGAGTACGAAGGTATTTTGCCGATGGTAAAACGCCGTCATAGTGAAGCATCTACCGATTCTATGCGTGAAGAGTTTGAAAAATTTATGTCCATAAAGCCGTGTACTACATGCCATGGTGCTCGTCTTAAACCCGAAGTATTAGCGATTACTGTAGGGGATAAGAACATCAATGAAGTAACGCAATTGACCATTAAAGAAGCACTGGACTTCTTTGGTAATTTACAGTTAACTGAGCGGGAACAAGTGATTGGTGCTCAAATTCTGAAGGAAATCAATGCTCGCCTTGGCTTCCTCAATAATGTAGGCCTTGATTACCTTACTATGAACCGTAGTGCAGGGACCCTTTCTGGTGGTGAAGCACAACGTATTCGCTTGGCCACACAAATTGGCTCTGGTCTTGTTGGTGTATTGTATATTCTAGATGAACCGTCTATCGGTTTACACCAACGAGATAATGATCGTCTCATTGATACATTGAAAGGCTTACGTGACTTAGGCAATACATTGCTCGTTGTAGAACACGACGAAGATACAATGCGTGCTGCGGATTACCTCGTAGACATCGGACCAGGAGCAGGTGAGCATGGTGGTCAAATAATTGCAGCTGGTACTGTTGACGAAGTGATGAAGGTTGAGAACTCCATTACTGGTCAGTACTTGAGTGGACGTAAGTTTATCGCCCTTCCTGAAGAGCGCCGTAAACCAGGTAAGAATTGCATCGAAATTCGTGGTGCGAAGGAAAATAATTTACAAAATGTAAATGTAAAATTCCCTATCGGCCTATTTAATGTGGTTACCGGTGTCAGTGGTTCTGGTAAGTCTACCTTAATCAATGAAATTCTTTATAAAGGTTTAGCTAATCAGTTGTACCGTTCCTTCCATAAGGTGGGGGCTCATAAAGAAATCCGTGGCTTAGAACATATTGATAAAATCATCAATATTGACCAAAGCCCTATCGGTCGTACACCTCGTTCTAATCCTGCCACATATACAGGTGTGTTTGATGCTATACGCGAGCTTTATAGCCAAACACCAGAGGCTAAGATGCGCGGTTATAAACAAGGTCGCTTTAGCTTTAACGTAAAAGGCGGTCGCTGTGAAGCGTGTCGTGGCGATGGTATTATCAAAATTGAAATGCACTTCTTGCCAGATGTATATGTACCTTGCGAAGTATGTAAAGGCGCTCGTTATAATCGCGAAACCTTAGAGGTTAAATATAAAGGCAAATCCATTGCCGATGTATTAGATATGACGGTAGATGATGCAGTAGAATTCTTTAGCGCGATTCCTAAAATTCATCGTAAGATGGTTACCTTACAAGAGGTAGGTCTCGGCTATATCCGTTTAGGTCAAGCTGCCACAACATTATCTGGTGGTGAGGCTCAACGCGTTAAATTAGCTACTGAACTGGCTCGTCGTAGTACAGGCAAAACCCTTTACATCCTTGATGAACCTACTACAGGCCTACATGCTGAAGATATTCGTAAGCTCTTAGATGTACTACAAAAACTTGTCGATGGTGGAGATACAGTGGTTGTTATTGAACATAACTTAGATGTTATTAAGATGGCGGATCATATCATCGATTTAGGTCCAGAAGGCGGTAATCGTGGTGGTACCATTGTAGCAACAGGTACGCCTGAGCAAATTGCCAAGGTGAAAGAAAGTTATACTGGCAAATTCTTAGGTCCTGTATTAGAACAAACTAAGAAGTTTATGAAAGCAGCTAAAAATAAGAAATAAAATAAAGCATTATATTTAGTTTCTATAAAAATCATAAGGGAAATAGAATACATTTTCTAATCATTTATCATGGACATATCTTAGAAAAGAATGTATTCTATTTCCTTAAAATCTATAAGGAAAGGAGGACATATGCCATCTGAAGAATTACTAGAGAAGGTTAGTCATTTGCCGACTACGCCCGGTGTGTATTTATGGCGTGATCAGTACAACCGCATCATCTATGTAGGTAAGGCTATTAATTTACGTAATCGCGTGCGGTCTTATGTGCGTAATGATGCTAACCGAGCCCCTAAGGTTACGGCTATGATGAAGCGTGCTGTCGATGTGGAGATTATCCAAACAAAGACAGAGATGGAGGCTCTCATATTAGAGAATACACTTATCAAGGAGCATGAGCCTAAATACAATATTCGGCTCCGCGATGATAAGACCTATCCGTATGTGAAAATCTCTGTTCAAGAAGATTATCCTCGCGTATATATGACACGTCGCCTTGAACGTGATGGGGCAAAATATTTTGGCCCTTTCACAGATGTAACATCGGTTCATGTAGTATTGAAATTGATACGCCAGTACTACCCACTGCGCACATGTAAGTCTATGAAGGTAGAGCGCCCATGTTTGCAATACCATATGCATTACTGTGAAGCGCCGTGCTTTAATAAAATATCTATACCGGACTATCGGAAATACATCGATGAAATCATAGAGCTCTTTGAAGGAAAGCCTATACCATTGTTGAAGGAAATCAAAGAGAAGATGGAACTAGCTGCAGAAGACTTACGATTTGAAGATGCAGCACGGTATCGAGATCAGTTGAGCAGCATTGAAAAAATACAAGAAAAGCAACGTATGGTTACACAACGGGGCGACTTAGATGTATTAGGGATTGCTGTTGATACATCTATGGCCTGTGTACAGCTATTATTCATCCGTGGTGGACGACTATTAGGCCGTGAGAATTATTTTGTTCAACACGATGGAGATACTCCAGAAACGATTATGACGGACTTTATCAAGCAATACTATGGGGATACGAACTTCATTCCGAAGGAATTATTATTACCTATGGATAGTTCTGATAGAGACTTATTAAGTGAATGGTTTACACAGCTCAAAGGTCAGAATGTAGACGTATCTGTGCCTCAGCGTGGCTATAAGATGGATATGATCAAGATGGCCCATGAGAATGCAGAAACCTTCCTTGAAGAGCGCCGTCGTCAATGGCAGTACCAAATTGATAAGACCGGTGGGGCTGTAAAAAAATTAGCGGAAGTCCTAGACTTGCCGCGATTACCAGAGCGTATGGAATGTTTCGATATCTCTCATACTCAAGGGGCTGAAACGGTAGCATCTATGGTTGTCTTTGAAGGTGGTAAACCAGCGAAGAAGGAATATCGTCGCTTTAAATTGAAGACTACGCAAGGCAAGCCTGATGATTTTAAGTCTATGGCAGAAATTATGGAACGACGCTATGGTAAGGAAACAGATTGGCCTATGCCTGACCTCATTATCATCGATGGTGGTAAAGGACAGCTCAACGCAGCCTTGCCGTTAATACGTGCCGTAGGTGTTACTGATGTGCCTGTTATATCCTTGGCTAAACGCATTGAAGAGGTTTTTGTAGAAGGGCAATCTGAAAGTATCATTTTGAGCCATCACACGCCAGAGCTTCAATTGCTGCAACAAATACGTGACGAAGCCCATCGATTTGCTATTACGTACCATCGTAAGCTTCGTGGAAAACGTAATTTAGAATCCATTCTAGATCATATTGAAGGGATTGGCCCTAAACGCCGAAAGGCATTATGGACTCACTTCAATAGTTTAGAAGCCATGAAAGAAGCATCCATTGATGAGCTTTCAAAGGTGGAATCTATGAACTATAAGACGGCAGAAACACTATATAATTTCTTCCGCATGTCTAAGGTAGAAAAACAAGATATGTTGAAATAAAAAAGAGCATCTTATTTGAGATGCTCTTTTACTGTATGTACGCCGAATAGGCATGACTAATCCCCCAGTTAAACTGGGGGTTGGCAAAA
>NZ_DXLG01000129.1 GCF_019414865.1 Veillonella sp. | reverse complement strand
TACTACGGGCTTATAGCCCGTGAGCAAACCACCCGTTTTACGGGTGGTTCTGATTAGTATGATGCTAGGGCTAGGTGCAAATTGTTACTTAACGGATAGTGATGCTATTTCAAAATACGTTGATTAACCTATTAAAGAAAGGAGGCGAGCCCTATGAATGAAATTAAACATCGAAGTGCATTTTCTTTTGCCTTTCCTATTATGGTTCCTATGGGCATTAGCTTCTTTTTCATAGGTTTAGGATTTGGTTTATATGCAACGAGCCAAGGGTTCCCTTGGTGGACGGCGCCGGTTTTAGCGGCTACCATTTTTGCAGGCTCCATGGAGTTTGTGACGATTGGTATGTTGATGGCCGGATTTGATCCGATTAATGCGTTTATACTGACCATGTTCGTTAATGGACGCCATTTCTTTTATGGATTATCTGCACTACAACGATATGTACATATGGGCTGGAAATGGTTTCCTACAGTTGCCTGGATGTGTGATGAAAGTTTTGCTATCAATATGGCTACTAAGTTACCGGATGATGTGGATGAAAAGTGGTTTTACTTCCACGTGTCTTGGCTCAACTATGTGTTCTGGGTATTGAGTACCTTTGTAGGCGGTCTGTTTGGCAATCTCTTGGCTACCGTAGATTTACGGGGCATCGATTTTGTATTACCAGGTCTGTTCATAGTGGTATTTCTTGAAATGCTGCTCAACGCAAAAAATAATAAGATTAGAGCCTTTGGCGTTGCTGGTGCAGCTATGGCTATAGTTATGCTCTTATTGGTAGGCAAATCGCTCTTTATGCTTTTATCTATGAGCTGTATGCTAGTAGCCTGCTATATTGCGTATAAGTGGGGAGGTGTGCATCTTGACTAGTACAGAAATGGTCATGACCGTTGCTATTGTTGTGGCCGGTACATTACTCACTCGTTTTGGTGCCTTCCTCGTATTTCCACCAGGGAAAAAGGCGCCAGATTTTGTACTCTTTTTAGGTAAGGCTTTGCCGGCTGCTGTTATGGGCATGCTCGTTGTATATACCTTTAAAGAGACTGTCGTTCTAGCATATCCTTATGGTATCCCTGAGCTTATAGCATTAGTCGTTACGGTTGGGTTACACTTGTGGAAGCGTAATATGCTCATATCGATTGCTGCCGGTACAGTAATTTATATGATACTAGTACAAGCCGTATTTAATGTGCCGAAATAAAATAAACCACTTATATCTATCTAACTTAGATATAAGTGGTTTTTTACATATATTGTTTTATTTACTTTGTCATCATAGTTGTAGTGTGTATTATAATTGATGCTAACCACAAATAGGAGTTAGTATGTACTATTTAAGTTGTAATAGTCGTTCAAGACCTGGCGCTGTATGGTGATCTTCCAAGAAGTCTTGTTGATCTAATAGTTCCATAACGTCCATGTCGATGTTTGTAAGTTTGAAATCGAATACATCGAAGTTGGCTTCCATGTGACTTACATTATTTGCCTTTGGCAATGGAATGATGCCACGTTGAATGTGCCAACGCAAGATGATTTGATGTTTAGACACGCCGTATTTTTCAGCCAAGCTTTTGATGATAGGATGGTCAAAAATAGGTTGGCGGTCACGGGTGAATGGAGACCAAGCCATGCCCACTACTTGATGCTTTCTCATCAATTGAATAAGAGATTGGCGTTGGTTGAATGGATGACATTCAATTTGGTTCACCACAGGTTTCACATTGCAGTGATATAGCAAGTCGATTAAGCGATCTTCGTAAAAGTTAGATAGGCCTAACCCGCGCAATACGTTTTGGTCGTATAACTCTTCCATGGCGCGCCAAGAACCGTAATAGTCGCCAAGGGGTTGATGTACGAGCATAATATCGATATAATTAGTGTCTAATTTTTTCAAGGAGCTTTCAACAGCACGCATCGTATTATCGTAGCCTGCGTCGGTATGCCAAATTTTTGTGGTAATAACGATGTCAGTACGTTTAACACCAGATGCTTTGATGCCTCTGCCAACGGCCTCTTCGTTGCCGTAGTAGGCGGCTGTATCAAGTAATCGATAACCTACGTTTAATGCATTAGTTACGGCTTGTTCTGTTTCCCCTTCGCTACCTGTCTTGTAGGTACCATAACCGATAGAGGGAATAAAGCTGCCGTTATTTAATATTCTAAAGTCCATCCGTTCTTCCATAAGAACCTCCGTTATATCCATAAATTAAAGGAATTAGCTTTCATACAATTCTAATTGATTTTATGATATACTAAGGTATTGATAAAAATCAATATGACAGGAAGTGACAGAATGAAATTAAAACGAATTTATTCTGTAGTTGCTATGCTTGGTGTTGTGATGATGGCCTTGGCCATCGCTGGTTGCGGTACGAAAACGGTATCCGTTGCTGATGTAACATACAAGGATATGCCACTGCAGATCCATAATGACGCCAATGTAACAGCTCTCAATAAGGCGACGGTAACGCCGACGTTGACGGGGCAGGTCGCATATGCTGTGAAAGTAGGCGACCAAGTACAACAAGGTCAAGTCTTGGCCACTGTAGATACATCGGCTTTACAGCAACAGCTAGCATCCTTACAAGGTCAGTTAGCGCAAGCCTCAGCTCAGTCCTATGCGACGTCTGTGACAACTACGACAGCAGCGTCTGTAGATAGTGCTCAATTGGCACAAGCTCAGAAGATGCGCGAAGCGGGCATGATTACTCAAAAAGAATATGATCGCATTGTAGAGCGGTCTCAGCCACAAACTACGACGGTAACAACTGGTGGCGGCGGTGGTGCCAATACGGCAGCCATCCAAGCTCAAATTGCTCAAGTATCTGCACAAATGGCAGCATCTACAATCGTAGCGCCTATAGCTGGTACAGTGACTGCTATTTACAATGAAGACCGTCAAATGGCCATTGCAGATCGTCCGTTCATGATGATTCAGCAATCTACACCAATGGTAGCTTCCCTTAGCATCCCTCGTGATGCGGCGATGAAATTGGGTACACCAGATGCTAAAAAGGGTATTAAGGTACTCCTCAAGGTAGGTGACCAAGAGTTACCAGGTGAATTGACATATGTAGATGTGACTCAGCCAGAAAATGTGCCAAGCGTTCTTGTGAAAGCTACTTTCAACAATGACAAAGGCCTTATCAAGGCTGGCGAGTTCTATACGCTCATCATCGAGTCAGATATAAAAGCGAAGATGCTCACTGTACCAAGCAAAGCGGTTCGCGAAAACCAAGACGGCAAATACGTATATGTATTGACTGAAAATAATACGGTTGACGTACGTGTCGTTGAGGTCGGTATGACAGAAGACGATAATGTAGCAATTATTTCAGGCCTAAACGAAGGCGATAAGGTAATTACAACCGACGGAAACTTTGAATTAGGCGAATCTGTTAAATTATAATGAAGAACCATGTTGTTATAGGTACCCATGGTAAATACCTCGACCGAGGAATTTGATAGGAGGGATTATTATTTTAGAATTTAAACGTTTTGAACTAAGAGACAAACCATTAATCGACAAATATTTTGAACAACATCATTATGAAGCATCTGATAATTGCTTTACTACATTATTTATGTGGCAAGATGCGTATGGTATTCGTTGGGCTGAGGAAAACGGTGTATTGTACATCCAAGGTGGCGGTAAACGTGAACCATTCCTATTGCCTCCATTTGCCGGTAAAGATGCAAAGTTCCTCGATGGTTTGTTACGCGCTAAAGAATGGTTCGTAGAAAATAATTTGCCATTCCGTTTCAAAGGTATTAGCAAAGTTGTAAAAGAGCGTATGGAAGAGTTATGTCCTGGTCGTTATGAATTTACACCTGACCGCGACAACTACGAATACATTTACAAATCTGAAGATCTTATCAACTTATCTGGTAAGAAGTTCCGTCAAAAGAAAAATCATTTGAACCAATTCCGCATGCAATATTCTAACTATGAATATATGCCAATTACAGAAGATATCATTCCATTGTGCCGCGAAACAGCAGCATCTTGGGTAGAAACTCATCATGAAGAAGGTATCGAAGATGAATTGGTTGCTATCAACTTATTATTTGATAATTGGGAGACACTAGGGCTTAAAGGTGGCGCCATCAAATTGTTTGGCCGCGTTGAAGCTTTCAGTATCGGTGAATTGTTGAATGATAAAATGGCGTTGATTCACATTGAAAAAGCAAATCCAGATATCCGTGGTTTGTA
>NZ_DXLG01000128.1 GCF_019414865.1 Veillonella sp. | reverse complement strand
ACTATAAGGTCTCTATAAAGACAATAAATTATGAAAAATTCTTCATCCATTATTTATTTGATATAATACTATGTATGAAAACAGCAACTATTATCGACTTGATTGTAGATTCCAACGTGCATACGCAGTCTATGAATCATATTATAAAACAACAGCATATTTCCCAACGTATGCGGCGGCGTTTGCGAAATGACGGCATTATAACAGTCAATGGTGAACCAGCCTCTTGGAATACCCTTGTCCACGGTGGAGACCATCTCATTATGAAGCTAACCCCTGAACAAGAGTTTAGTTTAAGTCCTATGGACCTAGATATCGTATACGAAGATGAGTATATTTTAGTCATCAATAAAGAGGCAGGTATTCTGATGCATCCCACCTCAACGGTACGAGATCATACCTTAGCCAACGGCGTTCTACATTACTACCAACAGACAAATCAGCATTATGATTTCCATCCTGTTCACCGATTAGATAAGGACACCTCTGGGATTGTTATCATTGCTAAAACCTCTGTAGTACAACATGCTTTCGATAAAAAGCGTACTCATTTTCATAAAAACTACGACGCTATTGTAGAAGGTCAATTACCCACTAATCACATAAGCGTACAGTGGCCTATAGGACGTAAACCAGGTAGTATTATCGAGCGTTGCTGTACGAATGAAGGCAAACCTGCACATACAGATATAACTGTCATTGAGAGTAATACAATTGTAAAGAATAAGATTGAGCAATGCTTTACCCATGTGCAATGTTTATTACATACAGGTCGAACGCATCAAATTCGGGTCCATCTATCTCAACTAGGATATCCACTTGCTGGAGATGACCTGTATGGTGGGCATTTAGACTATATTGGACGTCAAGCACTCCATGCATCGCGCATTAGCTTTTACCATCCCATGACGGATGAATGGCTAGAATTACAGGCATCCATACCATCGGATATGGAGTCATTACTCACCAATTGAGCTAATGTATTTCTGGTAAATTAATACCGATACATAAAAATTAGCCCACATGGGTCATAAAATTAGACGAAATTTATGCATAAGTTATACAAAAAATATTGGCCCTTTATAGTGTTTCTTGATATACTTAACTTGAATTGATATATGATTGCAATACACTAGTATTTCATTTAGCTCAAATGCGCTAGAAAGACTGGCAGTCACAGTATTAATAACATGATATGACAGGCCCTATGGCCAAGGAGGACAACATGCCATTAGTTACTACTACAGAAATGTTCAAAAAAGCCTATGAAGGCGGCTATGCTGTTGGCGCTTTCAATGTAAACAACATGGAAATCGTACAAGGTATCGTAGATGCAGCAAAAGAGGAACAATCCCCTCTTATCTTGCAAGTATCTGCAGGTGCTCGTAAATATGCTAAACATATTTACCTTGTAAAACTCGTAGAAGCAGCTCTTGAAGACAGCAATTTACCTATCGCTCTTCACCTTGATCACGGCGATTCCTTCGAAATCTGTAAAGACTGTGTAGATGGTGGTTTCACATCCGTTATGATCGACGCATCTCACCATGATTTCGATGAAAACGTAAAAATCACTAAACAAGTTGTTGAATATGCTCACGCTCATGGCGTTGTAGTAGAAGCAGAACTAGGCCGTTTGGCTGGCGTTGAAGATGATGTAAACGTATCTGATGCGGATGCTCGCTTCACAGATCCAGAACAAGCTGCTGAATTCGTACATCTTACAGGCGTAGACTCCTTAGCCATTGCTATCGGTACTAGCCACGGCGCTTACAAATTCAAAGGCGACCCTTACCTTGACTTCGATCGTTTGAAAAAAGTTGGCGAATTGTTGCCTGACTTCCCAATCGTATTGCATGGCGCATCCTCCGTATTGCCTGAATTCGTAGCAAAATGTAACGAATTTGGTGGCAACATTCCTGGTGCTCAAGGCGTACCTGAAGAAATGCTTCGCAAAGCAGCTCAAATGGCAGTTTGCAAAATCAATATCGATACAGACCTTCGTCTTGCTATGACTGCATCCGTACGTGAATACTTGGCTCAAAATCCATCTGAATTTGACCCTCGTAAATACTTAGGACCTGCTCGTGATGCTATTAAAGGCATGGTAGCTCACAAAATTAAAAATGTATTGGGTTCTTCCAACAAACTATAATCAATGGCTAGTGGATTTTTAAAAGGAACCTTAATTTTAACCATTGCCGGTTTCGTAGTGAAAGCCATCGGTAGTATTAACTGGATTCTTCTATCCCGCATCTTGGGTGGTGAAGGCATCGGTATCTACCAGATGGCCTTTCCTATCTATTTGTTACTATTACAAATTTCGAGCGCAGGTGTGCCGATTGCCATCTCTATTTTGACGGCAGAACGATTAGCCTTACACGACTTTGGTGGTGCTAAGAGAGTATTCAATATATCTTTTACAATGTTAACCATTACAGGCTTTATCGCCAGTCTTGCCATGTACTTTGGTGCAGATTGGCTAATCTCTAGTGGACTCATTGCTGAAAGCCGTGCCTACTACTCTATCATCGCGCTCGCTCCGGCAGTATTCTTTGTAACGTGGATTTCCTGCTTCCGCGGGTATATCCAAGGCTATGAAATGATGACGCCAACGGCGGTCAGCCAAATCGTAGAGCAACTATTACGTGTTATCGTCATGCTCGGTGCCGCAGCTATCTTGTTACCTTATGGTCTACCGGCTGCTGCAGGTGGTGCTAGCTTAGGTGCTGGTGTCGGTGCCTTTGGTGCCTTCCTGGTGCTCTTGTACTATTACTATAAATTGCCTAAGGCAAGTAGTACTGGTGAAAGCTACGATGGTCCCCGTGAATCAGCTAAAGAAATTTTGTCACGACTCTTAACATTGTCTATTCCAATTTCCTTAGCAAGTATCATGTTGCCACTGACAGCTAACCTCGATTTGCTCATCGTACCACGTCGTCTCTTAGATGCTGGCTTCCCAATGAACGAGGTAACAGAGCTCTTCGGTTATCTTACAGGTATGGCGGTACCGCTCATCAACTTGGCTACCATCATTACAGCAGCCCTTGCAACAAGCATTGTACCAGCTATCTCTCATGCCTTTGCAAAACGCGATCATCAAGGTATTTATGAACGTACCTCGGGCTCCATGAGATTGACATTTATGGCTACTGTACCATTTACGGTACTATTATATGTACTTGCTGCCCCAACAGTTACCTTGATTTATAATGCACCTAAGGCAGAATTAGCTACACAAATCACTGCGTTCTCTATCTTCTTCCTCGGTGTACACCAAGTAACAACAGGTATCTTACAAGGTCTTAACAAACCGCGTATTCCTGTAATTAATATGGGTATTGCGTTAGTAATCAAAGTCATCCTGAACTGGACACTAACGGCCATCCCATGGCTTGGTATCGGCGGTGCCGCTTGGGCAACCGTTGCTGATATTGGCTTTGCAGCGTTACTCAACTTGATTTACATCAAAAAATACACAGGCTACTTCCTCGATATTTCCCTTCTATGGAAAAATGTGGTCAGTGCCGGTGTCATGGGTATACTCATCTTTATAAGTTACCACTACTTAACAGATATCTTACCAATGTGGGTTAACTTCATACTCACAGGTATCGAAGGCTTATTGCTCTACGTTATTATCATGGTTCTTCTAAAAGGACTTAATAAAAACGATGGCGCAAGCATGCCACTCATTGGTAGATTCTTTAGATAATAACTTAAAGAGGTTTAACACATATGTGTTAAACCTCTTTTTTATGCCACTCACTTTACGCTATCTTTTTATAGTATTACTTCTTATCATTATGTGCTTTTTTATCTTTCACAATATCCCTAATAGTAGGATTTGTTTGTATCACATCTAACATTACAGGTGAAATGCCGATTCCCACAAAAGCTTTATCATTCCAAGCTTTACTATGTTTAGCAGCTACATATTGAATAACATCTCGCAATTTATAGTTACTTACGTGAACATCATCAGGTTTGTGTAAATAATACGTATAAACATACTGATTATCATACAAAACCATACCAAATAGTGTTGCATTTTCCTTGTTAGCTTCAAAGTATAAAGCTGGAATACCATTGTTCCAAACTGTAGCATATTGTAATCGCTTATGACCTTTTAAACCATATTTTTTAACAACAGTTCTTAAGTAACTATATAAAATATTTTGTTTTTCAACACTAGCACCTTCTATAAATGGTTGCTTACCAAATACAGCTTTAATACGTCCAGACATATAAACATCATATTC
>NZ_DXLG01000127.1 GCF_019414865.1 Veillonella sp. | reverse complement strand
ATATTAGCTAAATGTACTACCAAAAGAAAAGAACCCATGATATATCATAGGTTCTTTCATAAGGTTAAATCTTATAGATTTGTTATTTAAGATCTAGCTCTTTTAAGTATGCCTTAAAGTTTTCACCTAATTCTTCATTGCGCAATGCATACTCAACAGTAGCTTTCAAGTAACCTAGTTTATCACCTGTATCGTAACGAATGCCTTCATAGGCCAATGCATACGTGTCAGTTTTAGATGCTGCTAATGCATCAGTCAATTGAACCTCATTACCTACGCCTGGTTTTGTATTTTCTAAAATATTAAAAATATCTGGCGTTAAAATGTAACGACCTAATACTGCTAGTCTAGATGGTGCATCTTCTTTTTTTGGTTTTTCCACCAAGTTATGAACGCGATATAAATTATCAGCCAATGCTTCACCAGATACGATACCATAAGAGCTAACTTTATCTTCCGGTACAAATTGTGCCCCTAGAATAATACCAGGATGTTCGTCATAACACTCAATTAACTGTTTTAAGCATGGATTTTCAGGATTATATACAATATCATCACCAAGTAATACAGCAAAGGGTTCATCACCAATAAAAGCTTTAGCACATAGTACAGCATCACCAAGACCACGTGGTGCCTTTTGGCGGATAAAGTGAACCTTAATATCTGCTAAATCCTTAATCATAGCCAACTGTTTATTTTTACCTTGGCTTTGTAACAATAATTCTAATTCAACACTGCTATCGAAATGGTCTTCAATAGCACGTTTATTACGACCTGTAATGATTAGGATTTCTTCAATACCAGAATCTAGTGCTTCTTTCACAATATATTGGATAGCTGGTGTATCTACAATAGGAAGCATTTCCTTTGGTTGTGCTTTAGTAGCTGGTAAGAACCGTGTACCAAAGCCAGCTGCTGGAATAACGGCCTTTCTAATACGTTGCATAGTTATCTCCTATTAAAAGTCTTTGCCAACAAATTTGATCTTCCATTGATCATTGTTGCTTCTATGTGCATCCTTATAAGTTAAGTATAGATCAAAGGAGTGTAAGTCACGATGCCATGTATAATATACAGAGTCTATTTGACCACTCATCATATTTGTTTTAACACTGACAGAAACATCATCCAAGCGAGTTAATTTATAAGAGCCACCATAAATAAGCTCCTTAGGAAGCTCTGTGGTATCGAATCGATATGGAGAGTTGTTATAAGAAATATTACGTTGATTATAACTAACCCATACATTAGCACGATTTCCCACTTTAGATTGGAAACGAGCGCCCCAATAAGGCATGCTACGAATCGTACCATTATAACCATAATAATCTCGTTGGTAACCACCTAAGAAACGTAAATCTGCATTTTTCCAAAGCTTAATTGGATCATGAGATACTTCTGTATAATACTCTTTATGAGAACCTTTTACAGAACCCTCTTTCCAATAGCCCGCGTTTACACCACCACGTACAGTAACAGGAGATTTACCAACATGATATGTATGAGTATCTAAACGAACTTCACCAATCTTTTCTACCCATACAGTTTCATCGTTATACTCATTAGATTCTTTACTGTAACCTATGGATGCAGTAGCCCAAGGCAAATAATGTCTATAGCCTACTTTTGGTTTAAATCCAGACTTTGAATACCAACGGTAATCAATATAGGCTTCACCATGCTTACCGATTGGATACTCTGTACTACCATGCAAACCAATGCCATCATCACTACTATATGTAGGTTTTGGAACCAAGGAAAAAATACTAAATTTACCCTCTTTATCATGACGAAGAGATGCTGTATAAGAAGGCAAAGATAAAACCTTGAAGTTTTTAATATAGAAGGATGGTTTTTTGATAACTACTTTATCGCCAGGATATACCTTGATATCTTGACCTTCTACACGATAGTCAGGTGTATGTTTAAAAGCCATCGCATGTTTTGTGGTAACCATGCCTTTTTCCATATGACCAGTTTCACCATCAAATGTAGCATTTTGCCCTTTTACATAGTAAGGGTCATTCCAACCAAAAGCTTGATCGGCTGTAAAATGGTGATCACTAGTACGATATGTCATATTTTGACCTGTAATATCCTTAGTTTTACCACCATTTTCTAAAAAGTGATATCCACCAACAGTACGATATTCTGTAGTTTTCGTATTACCTTCTATACGCGGAGACATCAAAGTTTGATTACCTTGAGTCACTACTACATCACCTTGTGCATATACATCACCAGTGGACCCTGTATAGGACATTTTATCTGCATCAATACGAGTCGGCAACTGTTCTGTAGGTTGATCAGACTTTGCCTTTTCACCACGACGTACAACACGGATATTACTATTGTCAGGTGTAGATGCTTTAGAGATTTCTCCAAGATAGGATTGATCAACGCTATCCAATTGATCTTGATATACCGTGGTTGACTCTGTAGCGGCCCATACTGGTTGTGCTAAACAGAAAACACATGCCGCTGCCAGCCATTGTACTTTACGTTTCCTCATGGTTACTAGAACTCCTCTTGCTTTAAGAATTTGTTAATTATTGATTACGCTTTACAACTACGATAGGTTGAGAAACATTTTCTACTTGCTCTTCTTGTTCTTCTACTGCTGCTGGTTCCTCTGTTGTTGTTTCATTTTCATCAACAGTGGATTCATTAGTATCTACAGTCTCTTCAGATTCATCTGCTGCATTCGGTACAGTTACAGCTTCAGCCAATTCATCATCACTATGAGCCAAACCGTCACCACCAATTACAAGACCTTGAATTGTTACAGAATCTTGAGGTTGTACATAAATTGTTGCACCAGCAGGGTACTCAATATTTTTCCCCTTAACAAAAGCGCCACCTACTAAACCTATCGGTCCAAGTAAAACAGCACCAGCTACGGATGCACCTGCAGCTTTTACTTCATTACGAGTTTTGTCTTTAGCTTCTTTACCTTGTACAGCAGTGAATTCTGTACCATCGATAGCAGGAATAGTATCGAATGTAATATCTAATGCACCATTACGACCAAAGGAACGGGCCTTTTTCAAAGAAGTAATTGTACCAGAACCTACTGTACCGGCAGGAACTAATAACACATTGCCATCCATAACATTTTCAGCTACTGTGAAAGCAACAGTGTCGCCTTCATGGCTAGTTTTTGAAGAAACTGCATCATTCAATGTAACTTTGAAAACTTGGTTCCCAGCTAATGTCCCCACTTGATTTGTGAGCGTTACATTGCTGCCATATACTTTTGTTTTTAAAGAAATGATACGTTTTTGTAAAGAGCCACTACCAATACGACCATTAACGCTACGTTCCATCTTTTCTACACGATCAACAAGAGAACCTGCATTAATGCTATTTTGATATGTATATTCAAGTGCGTCCATTTCTTCGCGCAAAGAAATATTTGTGCCGCTACCTTCTACGGAGTTATAAAGAGAATCGACACGTTTGCTCAATGTAGCAGAATTGCCATTGAAACCAGTACCATACACGGTTTCATCAAGTTGATTAATGCGGTCCACTACAGCACCATCTTGTACAGCGCCATATACAGTAGTTTCTAAAACATTTGTTTTTTCTGTAACTGTACCAGGAGCAGCAAACGCAGTGCCTGAAATCAAGGATGCCATTAAAAGTGTAAGTACTTGCTTCTTCATAAATTCCTCCACAACGTATCTAATGTATAACTGTTATACAACAGAATAAGCACGGGCCTAAGACCGTGCTTATTCCCTGAGTCTACTATTTTATATGCTCAGTGGCCATTAAATTTTCAAATCGATAATAGCAGATACACCTACGCCTTGAACACGAGATGCCCCAACTGGGTTTGTGCTATCAACTGGTACTAAACCTTTTACACGAACCATACCGTTAAAGCTACCTTCAACTTGAGCAACCGCTTTAACTTGTTCAATGCTAGATGCTGGACCAGTTACTTGAGCAGCACCAATATAACCTTTTGTACCAATACTGATAATAGGTACAACTTTAGTCGTATACTCTGTGCTTAAGTTATTTTGTTTCAATAGTTTATTTAAGAAAGAGTCAATTTGAGGACCGAATTTATTGATAACAATACCGATACCACCAATTTTAGCTGCACCACCAAGAATACTGCTAAGGCCGCCAGCTTGAGTAGTCAAGATGCCACCGAATGCAGTTGTAGTTAAACAAATCCCTAGAACAGCTGTAATAATCTTCTTTTTCATAATAAGCCTCCTATAGATACTTATATTTTAACAAATTCTATAC
>NZ_DXLG01000126.1 GCF_019414865.1 Veillonella sp. | reverse complement strand
GACCCTTATAGGGTCAGAGCAAACCACCCGTTCTACGGGTGGTTATGATTTTTATATAGGGAGTTTTAATCATGGCTTTTGATAAACCATTTTTGGATTTAGATAAGCAGCTTAATTTACTAGAGTCTCGTAAGCTTATTATTACTAATCGAGATCGAGCAAAACGCCTTATTATGACGTCTTCTTATTATGATTTAATGAATGGATATAAATCTGTTTTTATGTTGTCCAATGACAGGTTTAAAGATAATGTAAAGCTAGAAGATATTTATATTTTTTCTTTTATAGATAAAGGTATTCAATCTATTACTATGAAATATAGTTTAATGATTGAAACATTATTTAAGACAAGACTATCCTATGTAATCTCAAATCATTTAGGGGTACATCAAGATGATTATTTACATGCTAGATACTATAAACGACAGATAAATCATCTTAGCTTTGCAAAGGTAAAGCAAGAGATTAATAAACAGCTTGATATATGTAATGCAAAACAGCCTACGAAGTATTATTTAAAACATCATAATCATGTTCCACCATGGATTTTATTTAAAAACATTTCTTTTGGAAGTGCTATTAATATATTTAGATTATTAAGTACAAAACATAAAAGAGAAGTTGTTAATCTTTTACTTCCTACTGATTTGATTACGTGTAAAGATAAAATAGAGTTATTAATTAATACATTAGAGGCAATTCGTCGTTTTCGTAATTGTGCAGCTCATAGTTTAAATTTCTTTGGTTGTCGATCTGTATATAATATACCAGGTAATATTTTATATACCATCGTACCAAATGGTGTACTTAAACGAGAGAAAGGTGAAATAACAAGTAGAGATAAGAAATCATTAAAAGGAATTTATGGTGTATTGATTATGACAGCACTATTATTAAATGATAAATTACTTGTTAGTTCTCTTATAGCTGAATGCAGAGGAGTTTTTAAGCCAGAAGTTAGTGGAGATGACGATTCAAAGCATATTGTAGACTTAATTAATGAATTAAAACAAAAATATAAAGAAGCTACACAAATTCCTATAGATTTTATTGATAGACTCGAAATTATATATAAATCAATTACATAAATAATACTAAAATCTTATAATTAGTAGGTTTTATGATTTTCCCGATTAAAATATAATGTTTGATATAACATTAAGGAGTGAAATCTAATGAAGGATTTTAAAGCATTAGCCACAGAACGGTATTCGGTTCGAAAATTTGATACGAAACCTGTAGAGCAGGAGAAGGTAAATATAATCTTAGAGGCAGCAAGATTAGCGCCTACAGCTCATAATTATCAGCCGCAACGACTACTTGTATTAAATACAGCAGATAGTCTTAATAAACTTAAAGACTGCACTAATGGTCATTTTAATGCTCCATTGGCTATTATTGTTTGTTACGATAATACAGTGAGCTGGAAACGAGAATACGATGATGCGGATTTAGGTGTGGTAGATGCGAGTATTGTAGGCTCTCATATTATGTTCCAAGTAGCAGATATGGGGCTAGGTACAACATGGATTGCTCATTTTGATCCAGCTAAAGTACGAGAAGCCTATGCTTTGCCTGATAATATCATTCCTGTAGCCATTTTCCCTATAGGATACCCACATCCAGACTGCGTACCTGCACCGGGCCATACAAAACGGTCTGATGTAAGTGAGCTAACAATATATAATTCCTTTTAAGTTCTACAAAATTATATGCTCCATAAAATAGTAACTATATAAAACGGGCAGCTTACTAAAAAAGGCGGTTAATCAATTATGATTAACCGCCTTTTCTAATAAGGTTTATGTTTTAAACTAGTTTTTATTCTGGTTTATGAATAAGGTTTACAACGAATTCGCTGTCTTCTACAAGTGTAGCTTGGATGTAGTTGTCGCCGTTGAATTCTAATACTTGGCCTGGTACGAGTACGTGTTCTTCAGTTTCGTTAAGGAATACTTGTACTTTACCTTTAACTACTGTAAAGATGACATTAGCTTCTGGATGATTGTGTTTTTCAACCTTTTCACCAGCTTTGCCGCCTTTTTTTACGATTACATAGTTAGGACCTTGGAATAATAAACCTAATTCTTGATTAACTGTGCCTGCCATAATAGACCTCCTAATTCTAGCTTTTATTTTGAAAGCTTACGTTTATACGTTACGTTGTGTTAATACATAATAGGATGTATTTATCTTATGGTTACATTATAAATGATATTACTTATCAATGCTGTGCCTATAGCTACAGTTTTGGAAAAATAGGGAAGAAATATATAGAAAACTCAAATAGCCAAATATTGGGTAAGAAAAAACGAGCGCTGTAAACGCTCGTTTTTGGGTACATATATCTGAGAGTAGATACTCTATTATTTTCTACGAATGGAGTATAAACGTGTGCCGTTTTCTTCAGTCGTTACAAGTTCAAAGTTTGGATCTACAGCTTTTACAAAAGCTTCGAACCATGTTTGGTAAGCTACAGCCATGAATTTAGGGTCAACGCCCGCTGTACGCCAGTAGCCTGCTTGTAATCTGTGGTCACCAACCCATGTGAACTCATCTGGGCTTTCAGAAACCACTTGGTCACCGCCATCGCAAGGCATGCCATTTACATAGAAGTTTTGTAGTGCATTGTAAATCGCTGGAGCAGTGTGTTCTTCAAGATTATCTTGAGCCACAACGCCACATGCTTGGCCTTGTACTGCGAATGCATCGAGAATAGCTGTTACTACATGTACAGCTTCGTCGCCGGAGTTAGTATCAAGCAAATCTCTGATGAAAGCTGCTTCGCGAACGGATGCGATGTTAATTTGGTTAGCCAACCAGCCATGGATATTGCCGTGGTCGATGATATTTTCAAGTGGAATGCTAGGGTTGATTGGTTCACCGTAAGTATCTACGGAGATAGAGTGTAATTCCTCTGCCAAATCATCAACAACCTTAGTTGTTTTTTCTAAAATCAAGTTTTCACGCTCAACGAGCAATTGAATTTTACGATATAACCAGTAATGGATGTGACCTAAGAATGCGGACATATTAAGCTCCTTTTCGTGCAGTTTCTAATTTTTGAACTAAATCGTATACATTAACACCGTGGATTTCTGCAGCTTGCCACAATGGTTCAGCTGTAGAAGATGGGCAACCAAGGCAACCCATGCCGATGCTTTGTAATACAGGCACAACATTTGGATATGTATCCACGATGTCGCGAATGATTGTGTCTGGTGTAATAGGAGCACCTGCTTCGAGGCGTGGTGCTTCTGGTTCTGGATCGTTACCATGACCAGGCAAGAACACAGCTGGTTCATCGGATTTACTTTCAGCTGGAGCACCTTCAAGGTCGCCCAATACAGCCTCTTTGAAAGCCTCTAAACCAATGCGGTCAATGAATTCGCCCATACGTTCAATTTGTGCGTTTTCTTTATAGTATGCAATGATACGATCTACTAATGCAAGAGCTTCTTTTTCAGTTGTTACTTCTGCGATAAGGTCGCCGATGCGTGGGTGAGCACCGCCACTACCGCCAGCGTATACATTCCAGCCCTCTACAGTACCAATAATGCCCACATCTTTCATGCGGCTTTCAGTACAAGAATTAAGACAACCGGATACGCCGATTTTCATTTTGCTTGGCATTTCTTGAGACAAATATTTGCGTTCAATTTGCATGCCAAGATGTACGCTGTCTTGTTTAGCGCGTTTACAGAATGTAGTACCTGGGCAGATTTTTACGCTGCGCACGCGGTTAGAAACAGTGTACGCTGGCTCCATGCCGAGCATTTCCCAAGCTTTATCTACGTCTTCTGCTTTCAAATTCGTAATCATAATGCGTTGGCTGCCAGTCAATTTAAGAACAGCGCCGAACTCATTCGCTACGTCGATATATTTTTGTAATTGTTCTGGTTGAATGAAACCTCCAGGAATGCGAGGTGTAATTGCATAACGGCGTTGGCCGTTTTTAATGCGTTGTAAATTTGCTGCGATTTGTGCCATTGTTAATCCTTTCTCGAGCCCTCTCTGCGGAGAATAGTAGCCTAAACTACTTAGTTAATCTATGTAATTCTTTATATATAATCTATATACGCCGTTGGGTTTTGTGAAAGCTTCGCACGTATACGTACAGCGTGATGAGATCAACTAGGCGATGCCTCATCAAAACCCGGCGTAACGATCAGTACGGGTATTAAATACTGACCTGATGTTCCTAGTATAAACTATTTTAACATGTAATAATGTAACCTAAGCTACAAAAATGAAAAATTTCAATATTAATTATTAATAG
>NZ_DXLG01000125.1 GCF_019414865.1 Veillonella sp. | reverse complement strand
CTACTCTATAGTATACCATTTAAGCCATATAATTTATATGAAAGGTAGTCATTAACTATATATTTTGTATTTATATTAAACCGTTACAACAATATCGTTATCCTTTGCATCTGCTTTAATTGTTTTACCTGCTATCGCCTCTCCTTTCAAAATAAGATCAGATACAGGGTCCTCAATTAAACGTTGAATAGCACGTTTTAAAGGACGAGCACCCATAGTAAAATCTGAACCTTCTTTAACGAGTAATTTCATAGCCTCAGGCGTAATTTCTAAGTGCAAATCACGTTCTCCAAGACGTTTTGTTACATCACTCATCAAAATAGTCACAATTTTTGTTAAGTCCTCTTCAGTTAACGGATGAAATACAATCATCTCATCAATACGATTCAAAAACTCTGGTCTGAAATGACGTTTTACAGCATCCATAACAGACTTTTTAGCCTCTTTAAAATCAATACTTTTAGCATCTTTAGCATTAGATTCAGCTTTTTTCGGTGCTAAGAAGCCTAGTTCTGTAGAGTTCTTATGTAATGCTTTAGCTCCTAAATTACTAGTCATAATGATAACCGTATTTCTAAAGTCTACGGTTCTACCTTGACTATCTGTAAGTCGGCCATCATCAAGCACTTGTAATAGGATATTAAAGAAATCCGCATGAGCCTTTTCTACTTCATCCAGCAAAATAACGCTATATGGTTTACGACGCACTACATCAGTGAGTTGACCGCCCTCTTCATATCCTACATATCCAGGAGGGGCCCCAACTAGACGAGAAACAGTATGCTTTTCCATATATTCAGACATATCAAGTCGAATCATTGCAGATTCATCGCCGAACAAGGAGGATGCAAGAGCTCTTGCTAATTCAGTTTTACCAACCCCTGTTGGTCCAAGGAATAAGAATGAACCAATAGGACGTTTTGGATCCTTTAATCCAGCCCTTGCACGGCGCACAGCTTTCGCTACAGCTGTAACAGCATCATCTTGACCGATAACGCGTTTATGTAGCTCATCTTCTAAATGAAGCAAGGTTTCAGATTCTTCTTCTGCTATTTTAGCCACCGGAATACCCGTCCACTGAGCTACTACCGCAGCAATATCTTCCTCTGTAACTATTAGTTTTTGATCGCTTTCCTCTTTAGCTACAGCTTTTTTATCGTCAATCTCTTTAACGAGAGCTTGCTCTTCATCACGAAGCTTAGCTGCCTTTTCAAAATCTTGAGATGTAACAGCAGCTTCCTTTTCCTTCTTTACCGTATTGAGTCGGTCTTCTAAAGCCTTAACATCTGGCGCTGCAGAAAAGACTTTCATACGCACCTTAGATGCAGCTTCATCAACCACATCGATAGCCTTATCAGGCAAAAATCGATCTGTAATATATCGACTAGATAAGGTAACAGCAGCTTTTAATGCCTCATCTGTAATTTTAGCCTTATGGAAAGCCTCATAGCGATCTCGTAATCCCATCAAGATTTCAAGAGCATCCTCTTCATTAGGTTCCCCTACTTGAACAGGTTGGAAACGACGCTCTAAGGCAGCATCTTTTTCAATATGCTTTTTATATTCATCAAGTGTTGTAGCACCAATAACTTGGAATTCACCGCGTGCTAAAGCTGGTTTCAAAATATTTGCCGCATCCATTGCACCTTCAGTAGCGCCTGCGCCAACCAATGTATGAATTTCATCAATGAAGATAATCATATCATCATGTTGTTGCACTTCATCGATTGCTTTTTTCAAGCGTTCTTCAAATTCACCACGGTATTTTGCACCAGCTAACATGGAGCTAATACTAAGAGAAATAATGCGTTTGTTACGCAAAATTTCTGGCACATTGCCGTTGACGATACGTTGCGCCAAACCTTCAGCAATAGCGGTTTTACCTACACCAGGTTCACCGATAAGAACTGGATTATTTTTAGTTCTACGGCTAAGAATTTGGATAACACGTTGAATTTCTGTATCACGACCAATGACAGGATCAATTTTACCTTGTTTTGCAGACTCATTTAGGTCCGTAGCGAAATCAGCTAAATCACCTAGGTCACCATTATGACTCGCACCCTCTTGCCCATTATTATCGCCATTTGTATTAGAGCCAAGAATGTGACGAATCGCTTCTACAATATCATCGGTACGAATATTCATAGCCCGTAGAATTCCAACTGCAACGCCGCCACCGTCGCTGAGTAATCCTAAAAGAATATGCTCAGTACTAACGTAATTATGATTCATGCGATTAGCAACTTGAATAGCTAACTCAAGTACATGCTTAACACGAGGCGTCATATATATGGAGGTTGCTTTTTTATTACCGCGTCCAACTTGTTCTTCTACAGCTTCAAAAATATCTTCTGTAACAACACCAAGCTCTGCTAAAGCCTTAGCGGCAACACCACTTTTAACCTTTGTCAGGCCGATGAGTACATGTTCAGTGCCTACATAGTCATGTCCCAACTCCAATGCTGCTTCTTGAGCAAAGGATAGGACACGCTGTGCATCATCTGTGAAACGTTGCATCATACTATCACCTCATCTATCTATGTAAATTGTAATTATTTCTCTTCAAATATATGTAAACAATGGTAGGACATACCATTGGAATAGCTATTAATATGAAAGCTTTTGGCGAATTACCTTCGCCCTATAGCTATCACGTTCGATATCTGTTAGATTATCATTTCCTGCGTACTTTGAAAGAAAATTAGGTCTAGTTATAGCAATTAACTCATTAAATGAATCCTTCCCCCAAGAAGGTAAAATCTCTAAGTCAACGCCTAATTGGATATCGCTAAGCTTTGTTAAGGCCTCTTTACCATTTACACGACGGGCATATTGTAAAACGCCATATGAGCGCCATAATACATCTTCTAAACCTTCTTTATCATTATGTAATAAGGATTGTCGAGATTTTCGCTCTTCTGCAATGATACCTTCTACAATCTTCGTCAATTGCTCTATGGTATCCTCTTCACTGACACCCATTGTACGTTGATTAGAAATTTGGTAAATATTTCCTAACGCTTCGGAGCCTTCTCCATATAGTCCACGTACAGAATAGCCTAATTGAATGATGCTACGTATGAGTCGTGTAATTCGTCCAGATATGGTCAATGCTGGCAAATGTAACATTACAGATGCCCTCAAACCTGTGCCTACATTAGTAGGACAAGCCGTTAAATAACCAAACCGTTCATCAAAAGCATATGGATATTTTGCTTCAATAGCCTTATCTATTTTTTTAGCATGTTCATAAGCTTTCTGTAATCGCAATCCTGAAACCATAGATTGAATCCGCAAATGGTCTTCTTCATTCACCATAATTACAATAGATGCATCGTCAGATACTACTAAATTGCGATATGGCAGTTTTTCTTCCAATGCAGGACTCATTAAATGTTTTTCAACCAATATAGCTCGCTCACGCTCGCTTAATTGCTCAAGATTAATATTGGAGTATTGATGTCCATCTGCTTCTTTTAAAGGTTGAAGCAAACCTCTAGAAATGGTATTTACCTTTTCTAAAGATGACTTATCATTACGATTTGTAAACAATATACCATCAAAATTTCGTGCTAATCGGATTCGACTAGATATGACAATATGATCGGTTGCGTCCGTATCATGTTGTAGCCATGGGCTTAAAGGAGAATCTAATATAGTATCTAACATAATAAGAACCTCCTATTCTTTATCGCCACCAATGATGGCTTCTAATTCTTTTATTTTATCTCTTAAGATAGCTGCATCTTCAAATTTCTCTGCTTGAATTGCCATCTCTAATTGATTACGCAATTGTTTAACTTCATACTTAGCTTTAAACACATTATTACCATGACTAGGAACTGACCCTTCATATTCAGAACTACCTTGCAAACGTTGTAATAACGGTTTTATTTCACTAGCAAAAGTTTCATAGCATGTATCACAACCAAACTTGCCTACCCGATTAAACTCATCATAGGTAATACCACATTGAGGACACCGTTTAGATTGATGAGATTTTAATAAATTATCAGGATAGACCATATTTTTAAAGAAATCATTAGTAAAAAAGCTATCATCCCACATATCATTCATAAAGGAACTATAGGGAGATAATTTTCCCTCTTGTTGTAGTGCTGTAGCACAAGTATTGCACAGATGTTGTTCCGTTTTCTGATTATTTACAATATTTGTCATATGGATAGTAGCTTCATTTTTATGGCAATGATCACATATCACTGATCATCACTCCTTCCGTAGTGTATCCACCATTGTTGCGTATAGCTCACGAATTGCATTATTTCGATGTTCAATATCCGTATTTTCAATCAATGTAGCAAAAGAATTATGCATCAATTGAGCCTCACGACGAGTAATTTTTTCTGCTTGTAGTAATTGAAATAATGATTGGTCTACATCTTTTATATCAATTAAACGATCTACTGTATTT
>NZ_DXLG01000124.1 GCF_019414865.1 Veillonella sp. | reverse complement strand
AGTATTTTCCTTAATAGGTGTATGTACCCCTAGATTTGGGCATTATGTATACTCTATAAAATTTAATAGCTATGTAGGAGGTTCTCATGAGCGAACGTGTAGTAGTGGTAAATGCAAGTAAAATGAATTATGACCATGCATTAGATTTTTCTGTATTATCTAGTGATGTACAGGTCTATGATAATAGTACAAATGAAGAGCTTATTGAGCGTATCCAAGGTGCTCGTGTAGTAGTAACAAAAGAGCTTCCTGTTAATGCTGATTTGCTTTCACAATTCCCAGATACTGTAAAACTCATCGTAGAAGCGGGTACAGGATATAATAATATCGACCTTAATGCAGCAAAGGCAAGAGGCATCACTGTGTGCAACATCCCAGCGTACAGTACTGAACGCGTGGCACATACGGTAATCATGATGATCCTCAATTTTGCATCTACCATGCAGAAACAAATTAGCATGCTCGCTAAAGGAGATCGCAGTAATTTCACAAAATATTTACAAGTGAGCCACACAGAAGTGAATGGTAAAATATTAGGGGTTGTTGGTGCTGGTCACATCGGTATGGAAGTTATCAAAGTAGCAAAAGCACTGGGGATGAATATCTTGGTTCATACGCGCACACCAAAGGCTGATGGAGATGGCATTCGTTATGTAAGTCTTGATGAATTACTAGAAAATAGTGATTATATTACATTGCATTGCCCATTGAATGAACAAACTAAGTACATGATTAATAAAGAAGCTATCAGCAAAATGAAAACTAGTGCAGTCATCGTAAATACTGGCCGTGGTCCTCTCATTAATGAAGCAGACCTTTGTGAAGCATTAGCGGCTAAACGCATTGCAGGTGCAGGCCTTGATGTACAAGAGGTAGAACCTCCAGTAGAGGATAGCCCTCTATATACACTGGATAATGTTATTATCACACCTCATATGGGCTGGAAAGGCCTTGAAACACGCCAACGCTTGGTAGGCATCATTCGTGACAATGTACAAGCATTCTTTAAAGGTGAACCAATTAATGTAGTATCTAAATAAATAGATATTAAATAAATAGGCTATCAAAGGAAATGTGCGCTGAACATACAAAAATTAGTGTACAAATAATAGAAATTAAAACGATCTATAAATACAATAAGAGCCGTCCCTGGTTGTGTGGGGCGGCTCTATTGTTTAGGGCTATCATAGATCAAGTTTTTAATATATATGTGTATATATATCAAGGGAGGTAGTTATCCTCAAACTTGATTATGATTGATGTTGTGTTTTGATGGGACTCCACCAATGGCGTCGATAGGCCTTGATGCCTTCCACCACGGTTCTTGTCGCTTTAGCCGCTAAATCTTTTGTTGCGGCCGGTATGCCCTCTAGGCGATAGGTGAGACCTAACTCCTTATATTTAGCAGTACCCATAACGTGATATGGTAAGCAATCAACGGCTTGTAAGTTTTTCAGAGATCCTAGGAAAAAGCCTAGACGATAGTGATGATCTGCATTATCTGTAATCGTAGGAACTACAACGTGACGAACCCAAATGGGAACTTCTACGTCTGCTGTCAATCGTGCAAACCCAAGAATAGGCTCTAACGATTTGCCGGTTAACCACAGATGTTTATCAGGATCGATTTCTTTAAGGTCTAGGATGACGAGACTAGTGACACTGAGTAGCTTACGGTAGGCCACCTCTTGGTGGGGATCAAAACAAATTCCACTTGTATCTAAACAGGTATGGACGTTTCTTTCACGGAAATATGTGAAAAGCTCAGTTACAAAATCGATTTGCATCAGAGCTTCCCCACCTGTGACGGTGATACCACCATTAGTATAAAATTGGCGGTTACGTTCGTACTGGTCCCACAATTCTTCAACAGTCATGAGCTTAGCTTCGGCGCTAGTTTCATTCCACGTATCAGGATTGTGGCAATAAGCACAACGCATGGGGCATCCTTGTAGGAATACCACCATGCGCATGCCTGGACCATCAACCGTACCCATCGTTTCAACCGAATGAATACGTCCAGTCATAGAAAACCTCGATTAGATTTGTTGATGGAATGTACGAGAAATAACTTCGTCCTGTTGTTGTTTTGTCAATTTGCTGAAATGTACTGCATAACCAGATACACGAACAGTCAATTGAGGGTACAATTCAGGATGTTTTTGAGCGTCTAACAATGTTTCGCGAGTGAACACGTTAACGTTCAAATGGTGACCACCTTTTTGGGAGTAGCCATCCAATAATTCTACCAAGTTATCAACTTGTTGTTGGTTGCTCATGGGTATTCCTCCTTTCAACCAAGATACGAGTATTGATGCCGGTGAAAGCATACAATACGATGGAAGATTATTTTTCTTCCTCTATAGTAACATTTGGTTCGCTGCATGCGAAGTTTGTATTGGAGTTAGGCAATTGAGAAGGGTCTAACTCAATATCAAAATCGCCTACGGCTACAAATGTTTCACCAGATTTACCTAATGCGTCTGGAACGATGGAGAAGGTATTGGAAATACCGTCGGAGCAATCGCGCCATGGCATTTTTGCAACGGAAGACAACGAAGCTACAGCACCGTGAGAATCACGACCATGCATAGGGTTAGCGCCAGGAGCGAAAGCCTCACCAGCTTTACGGCCGTCTGGAGTAGAACCTGTTGCAGTACCGTATACTACGTTAGAAGTAATTGTTAACAAGCTCATAGTAGGAACGGATTGACGGTATGTAGGATGTTTACGCACTTTGTTCATGAATGTGGAAACAACCATAGAAGCCAAGCTATCTACACGATCGTCATCGTTACCATATTTAGGGAATTCACCTTCGATTTCGAACTCAACAGCGATGCCGTTTTCGTCGCGAATAGGTTTTACCTTAGCGTATTTAATGGCAGACAAGGAGTCAGCTACTACGGATAAACCAGCGATACCAGTTGCAAACCAACGAGTTACCTTGCGGTCATGTAATGCCATTTCTAGTTTTTCATACGCGTATTTATCGTGCATGTAGTGAATGATGTTCAATGCGTTTACATATACGCCAGCCAACCATTCCATCATGTCGTCAAATCGTTCCCATACTTCGTCGAATTCTAAGTACTCAGACGTGATAGGGCGGTATTTAGGACCGATTTGTTTTTTTAGTTTTTCGTCAACGCCGCCGTTGATTGCGTAAAGCAAGCATTTTGCTAGGTTAGAACGAGCGCCGAAGAATTGCATTTCCTTACCAATACGCATTGGAGATACGCAACATGCGATAGCATAGTCATCGCCAGAGTTAGGACGCATCAATTCGTCATTTTCGTATTGGATGGAAGATGTTTCGATGGATAATTTCGCACAGAAACGACGGAAGCCGATAGGCATGCGAGGAGACCACAATACAGTGAGGTTTGGTTCTGGAGCAGGACCAAGGTTAGTCAATGTATGTAAGTAACGGAAGGACATTTTGGAAACCAATGTACGACCGTCAGTACCCATACCACCGATAGATTCAGTAGTCCATACAGGATCGCCTGTGAACAAGTTGTTGTATTCGTGGATACGTGCGAAGCGAACCATGCGCAATTTCATGATGAAATGATCTACGAACTCTTGGATTTGTTCCTCTGTGTATGTACCGTTGCGAAGGTCACGTTCAGCATAGATGTCTAGGAATGTAGAGTTACGGCCGATGGACATAGCAGCACCGTTTTGCTCTTTAATAGCGCCAAGGTAGCCGAAGTAAATCCATTGCATAGCTTCGCGAACGTCTTTTGCTGGCTCGGAGATATCGTAACCATAGGACGCAGCCATTTCTTTTAATTCCTTCAAGGAACGGATTTGATCTTTAATTTCTTCGCGGTCGCGGATTACGTCTTCAAGCATATCACCCATAGTGATATTGAATTCTTGGTTTTTCTCTTCGATTAGATAGTCGATACCATATAATGCGATACGACGGTAGTCACCGATAATACGACCACGGCTATACGCATCTGGCAAACCAGTTACGATATGTGCTGTACGAGCGGCACGCATTTCTGGTGTATATACATCGAATACGCCATCGTTGTGAGTTTTACGATGCTTTTTGAAGAAGTCCTCTGTTTGAGGGTCCATTTTAAAGCCATATTCTTCGATAGCAGATTTTGCTGTACGAAGGCCTCCATAAGGGAACATAGCGCGTTTTAGAGGTTTATCAGTTTGTAAACCAACGATTGTTTCAAGGTCTTTGTCGATATATCCTGGCGCATGCGCAGTGATGTGTGTAGCCACGGAAGTATCGGCATCAAGCATGCCACCTTTTTCGCGTTCTTCTTCGTATAGTTTCATTACCTTGTCCCACAATTTTGTAGTACGTTCTGTAGGACCAACTAGGAAGGAGTCGTCCCCTTCATAGGGAACATAGTTTCTTTGGATAAAGTCGCGTACGTCAATCGCTTTATCCCACACACCTGTGTTAAAATCTTTCCATGCAGTATGTTGCATTTTGCACCTCCATAAAAGGATATAACTATAGATTTCTATGCCTATAGTGTACAATGTTTGTCCTGATTTAACAAATTTTAAATGATATATATTTTCAATACATACTATGCGAT
>NZ_DXLG01000123.1 GCF_019414865.1 Veillonella sp. | reverse complement strand
CCAAAATGATAAATATAATAAAGTAGATTATGATTGATTATGTCTCCATCTATGAGCTTATCAATATTATGTTCTGTATCTTCAAAATCATTAAATAGAGGCATGATGTATTCCGCTAGCAGCTTGGTAATCTCATCTACAGTATACTGATAACTAGCGCCTGCTAATTGATACCACTCCTTTCGGTGTAGCAAACAGCCTAATTCACCGCCATAAACAAAACCGTTATGAATATTAGCTTTTGTCATAGATTTAGAGTAAATAGCAATATGTGGAACAAATTCTACGCTGCATACATAGTTATTTCTATTAGCCTGAAAGTATATCTCAAAAGTAAGATCTTTATTTTTAGATATTTTCTTTAATTTCTGACCTTTACTAACTACCTTAAAATCAGGAAATTTACTTGCAATTTCTTGCCAAGCTTTCTCACATAATTCTCTAGGTTTCATGATTATAAATTCCCCACTTTAATACAGGTAATCAATTTAAAGATTTCCTTCAACAACTATAACAGATGTATGTTGAAGTGCTTCCTTTATCCAAGCAATAAATGTGTTTAAAAACTCTTGCTCTTCTTTACTAAAATTTATAAGATCAACTTCAATATTATGAATTATTTTAATCCAGTCGTCTTGCTTAATCCAATTATCAAAGCATACATCAAAGCTATCTCTTTCAGTATTATCTGATGCATCTATAATAGGATACGCTTTAATAAAATAAGAAACTAAGATATCAAAATCTGGACTATAAATTCGTAATGGCTTTCTATAACAGTGCCAATTCTTCCAACTTGGTGAGGAATTAGAGGTATCAGTAACTTTTAGAGGATTAAAATCTAAGCGTATGTGCTCACCTAACGGTGCATTAAGCCTTAACTCCATATACTCTTGTTTTTTATAATCCGTGAGATTCAGCCAAACCATATAGTTTACTCCATAAACTTATAAAAAAAGGTATTATTTTATCTGTAAAAAATAGGATTTATTTTTTGACACGATATACCATGTCTCCTCTATTCCAAATATACATAATGACAGATACTGGAGATTTTTCATCGACCCAAAGCCAACCTGTATATGTAGTTGTATTGGCAAAATAGCCTTCCGTAATTATTTCAAAATCTGAGTCTACATACTCATTCATAAAATCACGTAAACAAATGGACTTTCCATTAAATCGACCTTCACCTAATGTTTTGTTAAATATTAGTACCTTACACAAGTCCACATCACAGTCTTTAAAAGATATTTCACCGGAAAATGTTCTTTCTTCACCATCTACCAATTGATACATTTCGTCGACTGTTAACGTCAATGTTTTATTATGAATTCTGATTCTACTTACTTTACTACCACAAAGACTAAAAAGGATGTTACTCTTTCTATCATGTATAAAATCCATAATATTCCTCACGAGATTAAAGCTAAAACTATAATCCATGACAAGTGCTAATGCTCACTGCGTCGCTTCGCTTCTAGTAAGCAAAGCTACCGCTTCGACATGTGCTGTCATAGGGAACATGTCTACTGGTTGTACTTCTTGGAGTTCATAGCCGTAGTGTGTAAGGATTTCAATGTCCCTTGCCATGGTTGCTGGGTTACATGATACGTAGACAATGCGTTTTGGTTCCATGCCTGCTGCAGAGGTTAGTACTTCTTCTTTACAGCCAGCACGAATTGGATCAAATACGATAACGTCTGGTCGTACGCCTGCTTTGTAGAGTTTTGGCATTTCTACGGCCGCATCAGCGACGATAAATTCTGTATTATCATAGCCATTGCGTTGGGCGTTTTCACGAGCATTGATAATGGCAGGTTCTACAATTTCTATGCCGATAACATGTTTTGCTTTATGAGCTAAGAAGAGTGAAATGGTACCAGTACCACAGTACGCATCGATAACTGTTTCATCCCCTTTTAGATCCGCATAAGCTAATGCTTGGTCATACAGTACTGTAGTTTGTTCTGGATTAACTTGGAAGAAGGAATGTGGGGATAAAGTAAACTGTAAGTCCTTTATATGGTCCGTAATCGTTCCATCCCCGTAGAGGATATGATTCTTAGGCCCTAATATAACATTAGTACGTTTACTATTTACGTTATGAACAATAGTTTCTACTTGAGGGATACGTTCTGTTAATTTTTCTACCCACTTTTCTTGGTGTGGTAAATGGTCAGTAGCAGTTACAAGGATAATCATCCATCCAGATTGTCCAATACGACCGATTACATGGCGCAATATACCCTTTCCTGTATGTTCATCATACGGTTCAATATCAAACTCTTTAGCGATTTGATAACATGCTTGAGCAATAATATTATTGCCTTCATCTTGTATAGGACAGTTTGTACCTTGCACGATATCGTGAGATCCCATCGCATAAAAGCCCATTAGAATATCGCCTTTAGTGCCGCCTACAGGCATTTGCATCTTATTGCGATATGCCCATGGTTCTTTAGGTCCTAATGTAGGCTTAACAAGGTCTGGATTTTGATGACCAATGCGTTCAATAACGTCCTTTACCTTTTGTGTTTTTAGTGAAAGCTGTCCATCATAAGTAATGTGTTGCAGTTGGCAGCCTCCGCAAAATCCATAAAGGTCACAATTAGGATCGATACGATTAGGAGCCATAGTAACAATATCTAAGAGTTTACCTGTAGCATAAGTCTTTTTAACCATATTGATGGATACTTTTACAGTTTCCCCTGGCAAAGCAAAGGGAACAAAGACTGTAAAATCATCTACACGACCTACCCCTTCACCGCTACTACCGATACCATGAATAGTTACCAATACTTCATCATCTAATTTAACAGGCGCATTTAAAATAGCCTGTTGTTTTTTAGATAATTGGCCGTTTATAGCTTGCTGTGAATTAGAGCGATTACTTCTTCTATGTTGTTTAGATTGTTTTTTACGAGATGTACGATTAGTACCGTTCATTACGCGTCTCTTTTCTTCCAAATTTTAATCATACCTGTCACAATAAGAACGAAGAATACAGTGCCGAATTTAACGAGTAATTCTTCACCTTGAATATATGGCATAAGAAGTGGATCTTCCACAATCATTTCGCCTGCAACCCAGCCAAGGAGTGCACCACCAGCCCAAAGAATGGCAGGGAATTTATTAATAATTCGAGCAAATAATGTAGAGCAAAATACGATAATTGGAACAGTAATTAACATACCTGCAATAACAAGCTCTAAATGACCTCTAGCGGCCCCTACTACACCGATGACATTATCAATACTCATCATAGCGTCAGCTACAATAATCGTCCAAATGGCACCCATTAAGGAATTCTTAGCTTCGATATGTGCATCTTCATCGCCACCTTTTAATAATTGAATGGCAATCCATACAAGTACAAGGCCACCACCTAAGTGAATAAGAGGAATTAAAGTAAGCGCCTCTACTAAAAGAGTAGCAAATAGGAGACGCATTACAATGGCACCTACTGTACCCCAGATAACAGCTTTCTTTTGTAGTTCTGGAGCTAGCTTACCTGCTGCCATACCAATTACTACAGCATTATCGCCAGCTAATAAAATATCAATCAAAATTATTTTACCAATGGTTACCCACGTGGCAACTTCTAAAAATTCCATTCTGTACATACCTCAATTCAGTCTACTAATTCAATAACTATCCCTTAACTATACCATAAATCTTCTATTTTCTCATCTATAAGAGGGCTAATAGTTTACATAAAAAATCTCTCCTCCTATGACTAGGAGAAGAGATATATTGTGTTATTTCTTGAGTTTTTTAGCTACCAAAGATGCCCCTACTACGAGGATTACTGCAGCGATTTTGATAAACAGTGCATATGGTTCCACACTATGAGCAATCAATGTATCCTCTACTGCCATGCCAGCACCTACCCATCCAAGGATACCACCGCCAGCGTATAGGATAATTGGGAAACGTTCGATAACTTTCACAAACAAAGTACTACCATAAATGATAATTGGTACAGTAATCAACATACCAATGGCTACCATTGTCATATGGCCACCTGCAGCACCAACTACACCGATAACATTATCGATGCCCATGATACCATCTGCAATGACAATAGTTGTAATAGCAGCGCGCAAATTATCCTTAGCTTCGATATTATGCTCGCTTTCATCCTCAGCAACGAGCTTGTAGCCTATCCATAAAAGAAGGATACCACCTACTAAACGAAGTGCAGGAATATTATTCAATGCCTCTACAAATAGGAATGCCATAACAAGGCGTAAAATAATGGCACCCGCTGTGCCCCAGAAGATAGCTTTCTTCTGTAGATGTGCTGGCAAGTTACGAGCTGCCATACCAATTACAATGGCATTATCGCCAGCGAGTAAGATATCGATAACGATGATCTGAAGCATCGCCAATAAACCTTGAATAGATAAGATGTCCAATGTATCCTCCTTAGAATATAACTATAGTATATATATTATAATCGATATAGTTTAGTGGTGTAAAATTCAATTTACAAAATATATATTCATTTTTAGCATACTCCATTTATCGTAAATAAAGAAATATAACTCTACAACTGGAAGTTTTATAATACATGAAAGCCTTAGTTACAATATGCTAAAT
>NZ_DXLG01000122.1 GCF_019414865.1 Veillonella sp. | reverse complement strand
TATATTTCTATTCAAAACTATATGGTACCTAACTCATATATTTCATAATTACTCTAAAAACATATAGCTTTATCTAGTATTCGCAAAAGAGATACACCATTCAAAATCATCATATAAGTCGCCCTAAATAGAATATAGCTATATTTACTACTATATCGATAAAATTAAGCATACTATATCCATAAATTTCTAAATGTCAATATTGAATGTATAGATTTTTTTCGCTATAATCGTAACATAATGTATAAGCTTAATAAGAAAACTACCATATATTGTAGTTTTCTTATTTTTCTGATTAGACTTAACTTAAAGATATTTTATACTTTTCAGTCTAATCTTATATATGCTTAGATTAACAGTTTTATTACTTTTAAACTCAAGGGGAACAGTAATGGAGATTATGATCAAGAAACGGGATGGCCATTTCGAGCCTTTATCCGTTGAAAAAACGAAACGTATGATTGCCTTCGCGTGTTTGGGGTTAGATTCTTGTGATCCACTAGAATTGGAAATGGATGCGAAATTACAATTCGTTGATGGTATGACTACTAAAGAGATTCAAAAAACTTTAGTACAAACAGCTATCGAAAAGGTTATCTCTAAAAAAGACGATGGCTTCGGCAACCAAGTTAATAAAATGAACCAAGATTGGCAATTCGTAGCGGCTCGTCTCTTCTTATTCGATCTCTATAAAGAAGCGGCTATCACTCGTCGCTATAAAGCGTTCGGCTATGGTAACTTCCCAAATCTTGTACACATGCTTGTAAAAGAGAAAAAATACGCTGACTTCTTCGTTACTGAATATACAGCTGACGAATTGCAAGAATTAGGCGATTACATCAAGCCTAAACGAGACTATCTCTTCAACTATGAAGGTCTTAAATTATTAGCTGACCGTTATTTGGTAAAAGGCTTCAACAAAGAAATCTACGAATTGCCACAAGAACGTTTCATGGCTATCGCTATGCACTTGGCATTAGTAGAAGGCGAAAATAAAGTAAAATATGCTAAGAAATTCTACGACTTGATGAGCCAATTAAAAATGACAACAGCTACACCTACATTGGCAAATGCTGGTACACCATTCCATCAATTGTCCTCTTGCTTCATCTCTGGTGTAGATGACAACTTATGGTCCATTTACGACGTAAACAGCAAGTTCTCCCGCGTATCTAAACACGGTGGCGCTCTTGGTATCTACCTTGGTAAAGTTCGCGCATTGAACTCTGATATTCGCGGTTTCAAAAACTCCTCTGGTGGCGTTATTCCTTGGATTCGCTTGTACAACGATACAGCTGTTGCAGTAGACCAATTGGGCAAACGTAAAGGTGGCGCTACAGTAACACTTGATATTTGGCATAAAGACTTCTACGAATTTGTAGAACTTCGTACAAATAATGGTGATGACCGTCGTAAAGCACACGATATCTTCCCTGCTATCTCTGTTCCAAACATCTTCATGGAGCGTATGATTGCTCGTGAAAACTTCACCCTCTTCGATCCTCATGAAATCTTAGCTGTAAAAGGTTATGCCTTAGAAGACTACTACGATACTGATGACAATAAGGAATTCTCAAAACGTTACCTTGAATGTGAACAAGATCCTAACTTACACGGTATCGAAGTACCAGCATTAGACATGATGAAAAAAATCATGCGCTCCGCTGTTGAAACTGGTACACCGTTCATCTTCTTCCGCGATACTGTAAACGCTGCAAACCCTAACAAACATGCAGGTATGATTTACGCATCCAACTTGTGCCACGAAATCGCACAAAACGTTGGTTTCACTAATCTTGCTGAAGAAATTATCAACGAAGACGGTACTATCACTACGAAAACAAATACAGGTGACATGGTTACATGTAACTTGAACTCCATCAGCCTTGGCCGTATTACTGACGAAGAGTTAGAAGAAAATATTGCCCTTCAAATTCGAATGCTAGACAATGTTATCTCTATCAACCAAGCGCCAGTGCCAGAGTCTCGTATGACATCTGATAAATACCGCGCTATTGGTCTTGGTACTTCTGGTTATCACCACTACCTTGTAAACCACGATATCCAATGGGAATCTGATGAGCACATCGAAGTTGCGGACAAATTGTTCGAAAACATCGCCTACTATGCTATCAAAGCTTCCATGGAATTGGCTAAAGAAAAAGGTGCGTACCCTGCATTTAAAGGTTCCGAATGGGAAACTGGTGAATACTTCACACGTCGTGGCTATACATCTGATCGTTGGAAACAATTGGCGGCAGACGTTGCTAAATACGGTATCCGTAATGGTTACTTGATGGCTGTAGCGCCTACTGGTTCTACTTCCAACATTGCGAACACTACAGCTGGTATCGACCCAATCTTCAAAAAATTCTTCATCGAAGAAAAGAAAGGTTCTTTCACACCAAAAACTGCACCAGATTTGAACAACAAAACATTCTGGCTCTACAAAGAAGCGCATACAATCGACCAACAATGGTCTATCAAAGCTTGTGGCGTACGTCAACGTCATATTGACCAAGCACAATCTTTCAACTTGTATATCACACCTCAAATGAAGGCGAAAGAAATTCTAGACCTTTATGTTGAGGCCTATAAACAAGGTATCAAAACAATCTACTATATCCGTAACCAATCCCTTGAAATGGATGAGTGCACAAGCTGCTCCTCCTAATACGAGATGTGTATATAAGTCTGATGACGACCTATCGCAGTATAGGTCGCATCGTTGTATAAAGGAGTCCTACTATGGAGAAAAAACTGATTTTCAACGAACATGGTGAACGTGGCACGCAATCTATGATTGGCGGCAACACAACAAACCTTCGCGAATGGAACCGTATCAAGTACGACTGGGCTAACCAAATGTACCGCACAATGCTCAACAACTTCTGGATTCCTGAAGAGATTTCCTTGAACGAAGACGTTAAGCAATTCCCATACTTAACAGATTACGAACGCCGTGCATTCGATAAAATCATTGCGTTCTTGAACTTCCTTGATTCCATTCAATCTGAAAACTTGCCTAACTTGAGCCGTTATATTACAGCCTCTGAAGTGGCATCCTTATTGAATATCCAAGCATTCCAAGAAGAAATTCACGCTCAAAGTTATTCCTACATTTTGGATACTGTAACGAACCCTATTACACGTGACAAAATTTATGACGAATGGCGTACAGATAAAACATTGCTTGAACGTAACCGTTTCATCGCCGATGCATATCAACGGTTTAGCGATGATCCTAGCGAAGCAAACCTTATTCACACAATCATTGCAAACTATATCTTAGAAGGTATTTACTTCTACTCTGGCTTTAGCTTCTTCTACACATTGGCACGCCAAGGTAAAATGACAGCTACATCTACAATCTTCAAATACATTAACCGCGACGAAGTAACTCACCTTGTATTGTTCCAAAACATCATCCGCGAGTTACGTCGTGAACGCCCTGACTTGTTCACTCCTGAACTAGAAGCGAAAATCACTGACATGATTCGTCAAGGTGCAGAAAATGAAATCGCATGGGGTCAATACATCACTGATGATAAAATCCTCGGCCTTAACAATGTTCTTATCGAACGCTATATCAAATACCTTGCCAATATCCGCTTAGAAGCAATCGGCTTGCCTCATCTATATCCTGAAATCAAGGATAATCCAATGGAATGGATCGAAAGCTTCTCCAACTTGAATAGTACAAAAACAGACTTCTTCGAAGCAAAAGTTACAAACTATACAAAAGCAGCGGCATTCGATTTTGATGATTTAGAATAGTAACAAAAAAGATAAAAGAAAAAGTGATTCTCCCATCGTGAGAATCACTTTTTTTTCTTTATAAAGGTTATTCAATTAATAACTGTTAGCCAGCTGTATATGGGCCGAATCGACCTGCAAATAGGTAGGAACCCATTTTACCAAGTTTGGCAGCAAAGAAAGAAGCCACGAGACCTAAAACAATCATAATCCATGCGTTATCAGCATTCACACCGTCAGCGATAGCGATGTAGGCTTGTGCACAGGAAAGAATAAAGTAGATAATGGTTAAGTAAATCTTTGCTTTAGGGATTTTAGATGTTCCTGTTTTGTAACGTAATTTACTACCAAAATAACCAGAAATACCACCAATGATAACGAGAAGTGGTAAAATCATAGCTGCTAATGAAATTGCAGAGAATAATACATTGGAAATAGATGGAATCAACAAAGCAATAACAGGTACTAAGAAAGAAGCTACTGTTGCTACGATTGGGAAATGTACCGCAATTGGATGAAAATGAAAATCTAGCAATTTTTCGCGTGTTGGATTAATGCGACGTGGTTTGTAATCCATCCAAACTGTTGGAGGGAAACCACATGCTGGACAAGGTTGATCCCTGTACTTAGCTTCCTCAATATATCCGCATACACGGCAAATTATCCAGTCTGTACCTTGATCAGGTGTTGGTTTAGCTGCGGTAGAACTTGTTGCTGCCGTAGCTGCTTTTTGTTCTGCTGTCATAATGAAATCTCCTTACTCAAGAAATTCTATGCAATCAAATAACGATTATTATTTATACACCTATATTATATCATAATTCTCTAAGTAAACAGTAAAATTTATATACTTATTTATAAATTAAATATATTGTTGTACATATG
>NZ_DXLG01000121.1 GCF_019414865.1 Veillonella sp. | reverse complement strand
GTTGAATCGTCTTGAAATTCGATTTGCTCTTAACGTATTACGAGATACATATTATTTATAGAAATTATATTTTTATAATAGATGTAATAAATTGTTATCTTGCAATGTAATGTCTTGCGTACTATAATAGGTTTATCAAAAATTGATTTTATAAAATTGATTTTGGTGAAAGTAGATATATACTGCTATATTACATTGTTGTTACAGTGTGTATTTGATTGCGATTGGCAGTTTATATGATAAGAAATATAACACTAAGAAATCATTAAGAGATGATATAAGGAGATATGCATGAATTTTTCAAAATATAAGAAATCAATTATTGCCTGTGTGCTAGCCCTCGGTATTGGTGTAGGTGGTGGATACTATTTCTTTGGTAATCCCATTACACATCAAACAACTGTGAAGGAGCAAACTAAACAAACGAAACCTATTACAGATACACGTAATACATACGTGGTACAAGCGGCAAAAGAATCTGGTCCGGCTGTAGTGGGAATTACCACTCAAGTTTTCCAAAAGGATATCTTTAACCGTACCATCTATGCTGGAGAGGGTGTAGGCTCTGGTGTATTGATTGATAATGATGGACATATCGTAACAAATAATCACGTTGTAGCTGGTGCTAAAAATGGAGAGGTTACAGTTTCCTTGTCCAATGGATCTACCGTCACAGGTACAGTTATCGGTACAGATGCCCAAACAGACTTAGCTGTTGTTAAAATTGATCCACCAAAGGATATTCAACCTATAAAAATTGGTGACTCTGATTCCTTGCAAGTAGGGGAACCGGCTATCGCCATTGGTAATCCTTTAGGCCTAGAGTTTAAAGGTTCTGTTACATCTGGTGTAATCAGTGCGTTAGCTCGTACTATTGATGATCAAGGCCAACGCTTCCCCTTGATCCAAACCGATGCAGCTATCAATCCAGGTAACTCCGGTGGTGCGCTTATCAATGCGGACGGAGAGTTAATTGGCATTAATAGTTCTAAGATTTCTAAAGAAGGTGTGGAAGGTATGGGATTTGCCATTCCTATTAATTCCGCTATGACCGTTGTAGACTCTATTATTAAAAATGGTAAGGTTGTACGTCCTTATATTGGTGTATGGGCTGTAGATCGTCAAACAGCAGCACGTAACAATGTAAGCTATGAAGGTGAAGGTCTTCTTATTGTCCAACTTGATGCGAATGGTCCTGCTGCAAAGGCTGGTTTAGTAGAAGGCGATACAATTGCTCAAATTGATGGCAAGAATATTAGTACATTGTTAGAATTAAAAGAGCAAATTGACGCTAAGAGCCCTGGTGATACAGTTTTGGTATCTTATACTCACAATGGCAAAATGAAGAGTACACAGCTTAAATTAGGGCAAGCAACTTCAAAATAAATAGCTGATGTTAGAGTAAATAGATTATTTTAAAATCAATGAAAAATCCTCATCCGTTGGATGGGGATTTTTATGTTGTAGCCGAAGTATGTGTGATACATATAGGGTGACATTAGTAAAATTAGAAAAAATTAAGATAGTTTTTGTTTTATAAAAGCAGATATTATCAGTGTTTATAGGTCGTTAAAAGCGTGGATTTATATTTTGCAAAATATATTTTTAACAAGGTACCTTGCATTACGATGTACCTTGTGTTATTATGTATTTGTCAGTACATGATAGTGACCGTAAGAGAGCTTTCACATTGGCAGGTAGGCACAACCTAAAGGGAGGAACTATGCAAGTTCAATTAAAAAAAGGTGTTATGGATATGCTTGTGCTAGCACTATTAACACAAAGTGATCGCTATGGATATGAAATCGTAAGCACCATTTCCGAATATATTGAAATTTCGGAAGGAACGATATATCCATTATTTAATAGATTAAAGAAAGAAAAGTATGTTGAGACCTATTTGAAGGAGTCCTCTACAGGACCATCTCGAAAATATTATCACATCACGGCAGATGGCCGTAAAGCATACAATCAGATGCGCCAAGAATGGGATGAATTTTCTGGTGTCATCAATATCCTGTTGAAAGGAGTCGACTATAATGGACAAAAATAGCTTTTTAGAAGCACTGCGCAATATATTTAAGCAGGCACGCGTTGCAGATGTAGAAAGTATTATAGAGGTTTATGAAGAGCACTTTGCCGTAGGTTATGAAAAAGGCCTTACAGATGGTGAAATCATTAAATCTTTGGGGACCCCAGAGGAGATTTATGCATCCTATGTGGATGCTGGCATTATTACAGATACATTAGGCCAAGATGGTGGTAACAGTAAATCTGTTAATATGCAAGAAATTTATGCTCGCTTTGATGACTACAAAGAGCGTTTATTGCCGCAGTTGCCAGGTATGGCTAAAAAAGCATCTAAAACATTGTTATCTATTGGAAGTGGTTTGTCATATATTGTAGGGGTTCTTATATTTATTATTACGCCGGCAATCCTGTATTTATTAGGTAGCTCTTGGCAACCATTCGAGAATGTAACGGCATTTCCTGTATTATCATTGGTAACTTTAGTTGCACTTGGTGGTGTAGGTCTCTTTGGGGGCCTTACATGTATCTTTATTGGTATTGAACTTCGTGGTGTACGCGAACGTTATTTCAGCAATGTAGATTAAGGAGGACCTATGAGACGAATTATAATTGCTGCCATTCTAACTGTAATCAGTGCTGTAGGGGTAGGTACATCCTTTGCTGTAAATGATTTACCAAATTTTGGCGAATGGATGAAAACCAATGAACAACAGTTTAGAAAACCACATAGACATGATGGTTCTAATATGCATATGGACCAACATATGATGGATGGAAATAATCAAATGATGCCTCAAGATGGTATGGGGCCAAATAATGGTCAACATATGTACCAAAATTGTCAAAACCAAATGATACCTCAAGATGGTATGGGGCCAAATAATGGTCAACATATGTATCAAAATAGTCAAATGTCTCCGCAAGGTCAAATAGGGCAACAAGGTCAACCTGACCAAATGCCTCAAGGGGGACAACCAAATGGTAATGCGCCTCAACCACCTGTGGAACAAGGTGCACCACAGACTACTCAAAATCAATAGTATTCTATTGATTCTTTTCTCTCACAACACTTTTAGAGTGCGTGGTCATGAAAGTGCATTCATGGCCACCGTAGAGCCATACACTCTACGTGATACATTCGTATCAGAATCTCTCTCTTACACACAATAACTACACACAAACAAAAAGAGCTCCTCAGTGAAGGAGCTCTTTTTGTATCTGTTTATAATTTTATTTAATATGTTTAGAACCACGTTCTGTCATAGCTACGCCATCTTTACAAAGAGGGCATTCTTCAGGTTTGTATGTAGGAACTTCGAGGTTAAGCAATGCTTGTACTTTTTCATGAGGTACGCCGAATTCTGCTTTACCACCAGAGCGGTTAACGAGCAAACCTACACCTACGATTTCACCACCGGCTTGGTTTACAACATTTACTACTTCTTGTACAGAACCACCAGTTGTTACGATGTCTTCAACGATAAGTACGCGTGTGCCTGGCTCAATTTTAAAGCCACGGCGCAATGTCATAACACCTTTTTCGCGTTCTGTGAAAATCGCACGTGTGCCAAGTGCTTTACCCACTTCGTGAGCTAGTAAGATGCCACCAGTCATAGGGCCAATAACAAGCTCAACGTTTTGATCACGGAAGCGTTCAGCTAATTCTTTACAAAGTGCTTCTGTATATTTTGGATGTTGCAATACATTGAATTTTTCAACGTACATTGGGCTGTGGAGTCCAGATGTCAAAAGGAAGTGACCTTCTAAAATAGCTTGAGTGTCGATCAATAATTGTTTTACTTCTTGTTCTGTCATCATTTGGATACATTCTCCATTTCTTCAATAATTAAACGAACTGCTTCACGAGGATTTTCAGCTTGTGTAATAGGACGGCCGATAACGAGGCGAGATGCGCCATCTTGTAATGCGCTAGCAGGTGTAGCAACGCGTTTTTGGTCGTCTGTTGTTGCAAAGGAAGGACGAATACCAGGTGTTACGATGAGGAAATCATCGCCACATGCTTCGCGAATCATTTTAGCTTCTAAGGCGGAGCACACAACACCATCCATCCCACAATCTTTAGCGAGCTTAGCAAGGCGAATTACTTGGTCGGAAATAGGTAGTTGGCCACCAATAGCAGTCCAAGATTCATCGTCGAAACTAGTTAGAGCAGTGATAGCCAATAATTTTGGTCGCTCAACGCCTAGTGCTTCACCGCTTTCACGAGCTGCCTCTACAGCGGCTTTCATCATGACAGGGCCACCTTGACCATGCAAAGTGATTAAACTAGCGCCGAGACGTGTTAAGGAAGAAACTCCATGGGCTACGGTGTTTGGAATGTCGTGCAATTTCAAATCAAGAAATATTTGTTTGTTTTGCTCTTGTAAAAAGCGAATTGTTTTTGCTCCTTCGGCGTAGAATAGCTCCATTCCGACCTTGTAAAAGCTAACCGAATCACCGAGGGATAATACGATTTCTTTTACAGCATCCATCGTGGATACGTCAAGGGCAACGATTAATCTGTCATCTGCCATGTTGCAACCTCCATACTACATATATATCTAAATAATTTTCACATACAGAGGGCCCATCTGTCAATTAAAATTGATGTGAAAGTGGTGACTATTGGTCACCCTTGAATAGTAGATTATAGACTGTTTCATGCTATAATAA
>NZ_DXLG01000120.1 GCF_019414865.1 Veillonella sp. | reverse complement strand
ATATTATTATAGAGTTATTTTAATTGACAAAAAATTAAAAACTCTAATAATATAGATATAGATTTAAAGTTTTATGTTTCAAAGGAAGGGTGTAGCATGAATAAATCCATGTTAAAAAAAGCAGCCATTTTTGGTCTTGCTGGTGTAATGGCAGTTGCTGCTGGTTGTGGCAGTAATAAAGATGCAGGTAATGCAAATAGTAATGAAGCTAAAATTGCATTGTTAACAACAACAACTGGTGGTGCAGCGGCATATGGTGAATCCATTAAAGCTGGTGCAGAATTGGCAGTAAGCGAAATCAACGCTGATGCAAATGCTGTAAAAATCAACTTGTTAGTAGAAGATACTAAAGGTGATAAAAACGAAGCTATCAATGCAATGAATAAAGTAATTTCTAAAGATAAAGTTGTAGCTGTTATTGGCCCAATGTTATCTGGTGAAATGATGGCAGCAGGTCCTGTAGCAAATAAAAGCAAAATCGTAGCTCTTGGCACATCTACAACTGCTGAAGGTATTACAGATATCGGCGATTACATTTTCCGTAACGCTGTACCAGAATCCTTGGCAGTAGATACTGCAATTAAAGAAGCACATAAAACTTTAGGCTTCAAAACTGCAGCTATTATGTACTCCAACAACAATGACCAAATGGTATCTGTAAATAATACTGCTCGTAAAGCATTGGAATCTGAAGGTGTACAAATTGTTGATACTGAAACATTTGCAGATAAAGATACTGACTTCTCTGCACAATTAACTAAGATTCAACAAGCAAAACCTGATGTTATCGTAGTTGCTTCTCTTTACCAAGAAGGCGCATTAATCATGAAAAAAATGCGTGAAATGGGTATGAATCAACCTGTAATTGGTTCTAATGGTTTCAACAGCCCTGAATTCATTAAAATTGCAGGCGCTGCAGCTGATGGTGTTATCGTAGGTACACCTTGGTTCCCTAACAAAGACGATCAAAAGGTAAAAGACTTCCGTAAAGCTTACAAAGATAAATACGGTAAAGAACCAGACCAATTCGCAGCTCAAGCTTATGATGCCGTATACCTCTATGAAGCAGCTTTGAAAAAAGCAGGTTCTACTACAGATCGTGAAAAATTCCGCGATGCTTTGAAAAATATTGCTGACTTCGTTGGTGTAACTGGTCAATTCAAGTTCAACGAAAAACGTGACCCTTCCATGGAAGTTCAAGTTTTACAAATTAAAAACGGTCAATTTGACGCATTAAAAAAATAAAAAGTTGAGGTAGTATAGTGTTTTTACAACAATTAGTTAACGGGTTAACCCTCGGTAGCTTATATGCTGTACTCGCTATTGGCTTAACACTTGTGTTTGGCGTTTTAAATATCATCAACATGGCACACGGAGGCATCTTTATGATAGGTGCCTTCGTTGGTCTTTTTATGGTAACTGTTTTTGACGTTAACATTTTTGTAGCCCTTATCGTAGCTATGGCTGTCGGTGCTATCCTCGGTTATCTTTTAGAATTTGTGGCGCTTCGTCCACTACGCAAGAAAAAGGTGTCTCACTTGGCACCACTTATTAGTACCATTGGTGTTTCTATTTTCCTTGAAAGTTTGGCATTATTGCTTTGGGGCCCTCAAACAAGATCTTTCCCACCAGACTATATTGGTGGTCTAATCGACTTTGGAGCTTTCAAAATTTCCATGGTACAAATTATTGGTTTAGGTGTTTCTGTTATTTTAATGCTAATTCTTAATATAGTTATTAAGAAAACTAAAATTGGTAAGGCCATTCGTGCCGTATCTATGAGTACAGAAACAGCGGCTCTCTTGGGCATTAATCCAACAATGATTATATCTGTTACTGTTATGATTGCATCTGCCTTAGGTGCTGCAGCCGGTGTATTGGTAGGCTTGTCCTTTAATGCTATTGAGCCTACGATGGGTGTTATTATTGGCTTTAAAGGCCTTGCCGTACTTATCTTAGGTGGTCTTGGTAATATTACAGGCGCTATGGTGGGCGGTTTCATTTTAGGCGTAGCAGAAATCTTCTCTGTTGCCTATGGGGCCTCTACATTCCGTGATGCAGTGGCCTTTGGTCTCATCATCCTATTATTATTCTGGCGCCCACAAGGCTTGTTTGGTTCTAAAGATAAAGGGGGTAGACCGTAATGGATTTATTAAACCCGTATTATCTACAGATCGTGATGTTCTTCATCATCAATGCCATCATGGGTATTTCTATTTACTTCACACTTGCAAGTGGTCAGCTTTCTTTAGGGGCTGCTGGTTTTATGAGTGTTGGTGCATACGTAGGCGCTATCCTTTCTTTGAAAGCTGATTTGCCTATCGTTGTAGGCATCATTATTGGTGGCCTAGTTGCTAGCCTTGTAGCCGTTATTATTGGCTTACCAACAACACGTCTTCGCGGTTTATATCTTGCCATTGCTACTCTTGGTTTTGGCGAAGTTGTGCGTGTTATTTTCTTGAATTTGGACATTACTAATGGTGCGTTAGGCCTTTCTGGTATTCCATCTATTCCTCAAGAATTAACAAATTTAGCCTATGAACTTGATATCGATGGTTTAATGGGCATCGATGCTGTTGCATGGGGCAACTTAATGGCTATTATTATTTTGCTAATCATTTTAGTATTGATTATTGCCTTCTGTGTGCGCATTAATAATAGTCGTGTTGGTCGTGCCTTTGCGGCGATTAAGGCGGATGATCATGCAGCAGAATTAATGGGGATTAACGTTGTATACTACAAGATGATGGCCTTTATCATTGGTGCTTTCATCGCTGGTATCGGTGGCGGTTTGTATGCTCATATTACAAACTTTATTAATCCTACAGACTTTAGCTATCACAAGGTAGTACAAATCTTATTGTTCCCTGTATTTGGTGGTTCTAATGTAGTATGGGGCTCCGTATTAGGTTCCTTTATTCTTACATTATTGCCAGAAGTATTACGCTTCTTATCCGATTATCGGGACATCATCTATGGTGCATTACTAGTCATCTTGATGGCAGTTCGTCCAGATGGTATTTTAACAGAATCTATGGTAGACAAAATTAGTCGTAAATTAGGCTTTAAGAAAGCCCCATATATTCCTGAATCACAAGTATTAACAGAACGTTTTGAAGCGTATAAACGTAAACAAGAAGAAAAACAAGGATAGGAGGGAACTGAATGCTATTAGAATTAAATGACGTAAGTAAAAGCTTTGGTGGCGTTGCAGCTCTCACAGGTATATCCTTTGGTGTAAAACAAGGTGAAGTATTTGGTGTTATTGGGCCAAATGGTGCTGGTAAAACTACATTATTTAACTTGATTACTGGTGTATTCCCTGTAAGTTCTGGCGAAATCGTATTTGATGGTATGTCTGTTGTAGGCATCAAGCCTCATAGAACGGTAGAAATGGGGATTGCCCGTACATTCCAAAACATTCGTCTCTTCGGCAATATGACAGCTTTGGAAACAGTGTTAACTGGTATGCATTGCCGAACTGGATCTGGCTTCTTGTCTAGCTTCTTGAAAACAAAACGCCAACGCATCGAAGAAGAGCGTTGTCGTGGCATTGCGTATGAATTTTTAAAACTCGTAGGTCTTGAAGAAGATGCTGAAGAGGTTGCTACATCTTTGCCGTATGGTAAACAACGTCGCCTTGAAATTGCTCGTGCCTTGGCTACACATCCTCAATTAATTTTGCTAGATGAACCAGCAGCAGGTATGAATGATAGTGAAACAGAAGCGTTACGCCAATTGATTGGTAAAATTCGCGACCTTGGTATTACTGTTGTAGTTATTGAACATGCCATGGAATTGATGATGAATATTTGTGATCGTTTGGTAGTGTTCAACTTTGGTAAAAAGATTGCTGAAGGTACACCTCAAGAAATTCAAAATAATGAGGCTGTAATTGAAGCATACTTAGGGAAAGAGGAGGCGTAATATGTTAAAGCTAGAAAACATCGTGGCTGGTTATGGACATATTACAGCCTTAAAAGATATTAGTTTAGAAGTACCTCAAGGCTCTATTGTATCCTTGATTGGTGCCAATGGTGCCGGTAAATCTACAACTATGAAAACCATCATGGGTCTTGTAAAACCAACATCTGGTAAAGTATTATTTGAAGGCCAAGATATTACTGGTCATAAAACACATCAAATTGTACATGGTGGTATTTCTTTAGTTCCAGAAGGTCGCCAAATTCTTCAAGATATGAGCGTTTATGAAAACCTTGAAATGGGCGCTTATATCCGTAACGATAATGAGATTGAAGAAGATATCAAAAAAGTATTTAAACGCTTCCCAATCCTTGATGAACGTAGTTATCAATTAGGTGGTACACTATCTGGTGGTCAACAGCAAATGTTGGCTATTGGTCGCGCCCTTATGGCACGTCCAAAATTGTTATTATTGGATGAACCATCTATGGGTCTTGCACCATTAGTAGTAAACGAAATCTTTGAAACTATCAAAGAGATTAGTGCTGAAGGAACTACTGTTCTCTTAGTAGAACAAAATGTACGACAAGCATTAAAAATAGCTGATTATGCATATGTATTGGAAACAGGTAAGATGGTATTATCTGGTCCTGCTGACGAAGTACGTCATGATCCTCGCGTTATGGAAGCATATTTAGGCGGTCGTGTTGAATAATTAATACTTTAAGTCGATAGACTTATCTAAAATTTTTAATAAGGTGTATATACTAGAAAACTAGTATATAC
>NZ_DXLG01000012.1 GCF_019414865.1 Veillonella sp. | reverse complement strand
GTATTATAAATGGTATAATAAAGAGTATTAGATTTTCTTGTGAAGGAGGTAAGAATGAATCCTTCTTTTTCTCATATAAAAATGGTAGCCATCGATTGTGATGAGACGTTAGTTCGAAGTGATAATACAGTTTCTGCGTATACAGTTGATGTATTGCATCGCTTGCAGCAGAAGGGAATTGGTATAACAATTGCAACTGGACGCATGTATCAAACGGCAAAACCAATTGGATTAGCATTACAACTTGGTAATGTTCCTATGATACTGTTCTCTGGTGGTTTAATCCAGGAGTTAGAAACGGGATATAAGCTATTTGAACAAACTGTTCCTATAGATGTCGTATATCGTGTTTTTCAACTCGGTCAACAATATAGTTGGCATATACAATCGTACGTAGATGATCATTTACTGTGTCATCATAAAAATTGGCAATCCGATCATTATGAACAGCAAACAGGGGCTGTAGCTGAGTTTTTAGGTGATACAATTTATACACTTTCCACGGAACCTAATAAGCTTATTGCTATCGATACAGAAGAGGGCATTGATCGAATTATTGATATCTTGACCCCATTAGTTGGTAATCAAGTTACATTAGTGCGTAGTCAACGAGATTTCCTCGAAATCACTGCACCGAATGTATCAAAAGGGCGTGCATTAGCTCAATTAGCTCTAGATAATAATCTTAGTCTTGAAAATATAGTTTCCTTTGGAAATGCAGAGAACGATATTTCTATGTTAAGTGAAACGGGATATTCGGTAGCTGTTTCAAATGCAACAGAACATGTAAAATCTGTGGCTCATGAGGTATGTGGTCATCATAATGAAGATGGTGTAGCTCACTGGATAGAAAAGAATCTTTTATAATGGAGTAAAACTATGGAAGCATTTCGTTTATTAATTGTTACAGGCATGTCTGGTGCCGGCAAAACTCAGGTTCTACAAGCATTAGAGGATATGGGCTATCTATGTATTGATAATATTCCTCCTATACTGATTCCTAAGCTAAGTGAAATTTGTCGACAAGGTGGAGAACGTACAAACCGTGTAGCTTTAGTTGTAGATATTCGCGGTGGTGAATTCTTTGAAGCCCTTTCATCATCTCTTGAAACATTAAGAGAAATGAAGGTAGATTATGAAATTGTCTTTATGGATGCTACAGATGAGACGTTAATTAGACGATATAAAGAAAGTCGTCGTAGCCATCCGTTAGCTCCAGATGGAATGATTACTACAGGCTTAAAAGAAGAGCGTCAAATTTTAAATTCTGTACGTCATAAAGCAGACTTTATTATTGATACAACTAATATGAAGACAGCTAGCTTGAAAGAGTATTTAAAAACTCGCTTTACTCAAGTAGACGAAGGTCATGGCATGTCTATTACAGTAGTGAGCTTTGGTTTTAAATATGGAATCCCTTTAGATGCTGATATGGTTTGGGATGTTCGATTCTTACCAAATCCATTCTATATTCCAGATTTCCGTCATAAAACAGGCCGTGTAAAAGCTGTTAATGAATACATTCATTCCTTTGAGGTTACAGAGGAATTTAAAAAGCGATACTTTGATACCATAGATTTTCTTGTGCCTAATTATGAGCAAGAAGGGAAATCTCAATTTATCGTGGCTGTAGGTTGTACTGGCGGTATGCATAGATCTGTAGCTATGGCAGAAGCATTATATTCCCATCTATTAGAAAAGGGGTATCGTGTTTCTGTAGAACATCGAGATATGATGAAAAATAATGTAGAAGAAGATTATAATCCTCATGAAATTAAAACACTTGGTAACTAGATAGGGGTTCTTATGTTGCGAAAAAGATGGTTTCGGTGGCTTATACCGGGCCTAAATATAAAACGTTGGCTTGCCCTATTTAGTTGTGGTGTAGGTCTTTTAATCATTGGCATTTCCTTGATGTTTAACTATCAATGGCTTGCCGTTCTTGAAGATGTTGTACTGGCCTTTTCCTATAATATGACGGGCTTTTACAATTATAATGTGCTCATTGCTGTGGGTGCAGTTATATTATCGATTGGCGCCGTTCTAATGCTAATCGGCACTAGTAAGGTTATTAAAACGATTATTCGTGCTGTATTGCCTAATCCTGATAGTAAGGTATCAGATATTATCTTCCAAAATATACGACTTGATAAAGGTCCTAAAATTGTTGTTATCGGCGGTGGTACAGGATTGTCTAACCTATTGCGTGGATTGAAAACACACACATCTAATTTATCAGCTATTGTTACAGTAGCTGACGATGGTGGTTCATCAGGTCGTTTACGGGAAGATTTTAAAATGATTGCCCCTGGTGACTTACGAAACTGCTTGGTCGCATTAGCAGAACAAGAAGGGGTTATGGAAAATCTTTTCCGCTACCGCTTTGAAGGGGAAAATGAGCTATCTGGTCATAGTTTTGGCAATCTCTTTATTACAGCACTTGCTCAAGTATACGATGGCGATGTGGAGGAAGCACTTGAAGCAGCTAGTAAATTACTACGTGTACGCGGTCGTGTAATTCCTTCATCTACAGAGTTCATTAAATTGGTAGCTGAGATGACAGATGGTACCATTGTAGAAGGTGAAAGTAATATTCCAAACTCTGGTAAAACCATTCGCCATATGTATAGCGAACCGGCGCAACCAAAGCCGGAAGGTGCTGCGTTACGTGCTATCGATGAAGCAGATGTCATCATTTTTGGACCTGGTAGTTTATATACAAGTATCATTCCAAACTTGTTAACTGATAAAATTGCATCTCATATACGTGCTAGTAAGGCAAATAAAATTTATATTGCCAATGTTATGACTCAACCTGGAGAAACTTCAGGTTATACGCTTAGTGATCATGTGGAGGCACTCATCGCTCATGGTGGGGAAGGCATTGTAGATACTGTACTGGCAAACGATGGTCCACTACCAATTCAAATGGTAGAACAATATAGTGCCGTAGGTTCAGAGCCTGTAGCATTAGATACTAAGAAACTACAAGCTAAAGGGATTCGCACGATTCGGGCTACTTTAATTAGTCCGAAAAAGCCAGCTGTTCATGATCCAGAACGGTTGGGTAAAGTAATTATGGATATTGTTCACGCCATGCAATCGGATACTGAACCACATATCTTAGAGTATTATCTCCAACGAGATGATCATTAATGAGAAGGGATACCTATGTCATTTGCTGAAGATGTAAAAAATGAATTATGCCAATATGAATCCTCTAGTGATGCAGATGTGGCCATGAAAATTGAAGCGTCTTGCTTATTGCGCATGGGTGGATCTATCATTCTAGGGATGAAGGGCGCTGTTGGTATTAGATTAGCTACTGCAAATAATGCAGTAGCTCGTCGCTTGTTAGGCATTTTAAAGAAACAATATGAATTGCCTACCAATGTATTAGTACGACAAGGGCTTAACTTGCGTAAGAAAAATATGTACACCCTATCTGTGGAGCCATCCATAGAAGGGCGACAGGCTTTAGAAGATCTTGCTTTATGGCCTGTAACCGAACAAATCCCTCGTAGTTGGCTTAAATCCATGGAGGCACGACGTGCCTTTTTACGAGGTGCCTTTTTAGGTGGAGGCTCTGTTAATAAGCCACAAAGTGATTATCATCTTGAGTTTATGACCGGTAATGAGAATTTTGCAAAGGAAATTATTCACGTATTGCGGTTCTTTCACATTCATGCAGGATTGACGGAGCGTAAAGAAGAATATGTGGTATACCTTAAAGAAGGCGACGCAGTAACGAATTGCTTGCAGATTATGGGGGCTCAATCAGCCTTGATGGAGTTTGAAAATGTGCGCATTATGAAGACTGTGCGAAATCAAATCAATCGGCAAGTAAACTGTGAGACCGCTAATTTACAAAAGGTTGTAGATGCTGCAGTACGTCAGGTAAAAGCAATTCGAATCATCGATAGAGAAATTGGCATTGATGCATTGCCTGACAAGTTGAGGATTGTAGCCAGACTGAGATGGGACAATCCAGAAGCGAGCTTAAAAGAGCTAGAAGAATTGATGGATGGCGAATTATCCAAGTCGGGTATTGGCCATCGTTTAAAGAAAATCGAAGCATTAGCACTTACGTATGACCCTATGGGGCTTGAAGAAATATAGAGGTATTAATATATGTTTTCTTATAAATCAAAATATTGTGTAGCTGCGGCCATGGCCGCCATGGCTGCGCTTACAGGACATGTAGAGGCTCGTGATATAGATTTACAATCAATTGGATATTTTCAGTTTTCTCCGTTGCCACCAAGCTTGGTGTCTCAAACGGATACATTGCTATTATCGGATAGCCCTGAATATGTAGGACCAGTAGGCGGTACACTTAGTGCTGGTACTATTAATGGGAATGGCCGCATTTATTTTTATCACGTAAATGAAATGGATCAGCCCCATAAGATTGCTATCGTACTAGAAAATCAAACGGCATATCCTAATACTGTTCATGTAATGAGACAGTTAAAATCTGTGGCAACGCCAGATTATTTTGCTGCTGGTCGCGATTTATCCCGCAAGGATTTAGAGCATCCTTTAGATGAAAGTCCAAATGCGAGACCATTATACTCCCTAAGCATTCCTCCCCAAGGGCGTCAATTAATCTTTACTGATTTGGAAAATACACCGGTATATCAAGATGCGTTATTTACAGGCATTGTAGATATTAAAACAGAGGAGCCAATCTTTGCCCGCGTTATGATGCTACCTATGGGCATGGATGCCGTCGATGCATCACATTGGGCTAAGAACTTACCTATTGATGAAATTCAATTGCGCGGTACATATACTGGTTCAAAGCGTAATATGGAGGTCACTACACCTTTTGATACAGCTTTAGGCGGTGCTTTTGTTGAAGTTGGTAACGACCGTGAGGATGCCTTTATCAATGGTGTAGATGAAATGCAAAATAAAGCATTTGTTCGTGACCGTGGTAACTATGGTGTTTCATACACTTTAAAAATTCCTACAAAGGGTAATGAACCGTTTAGATTGTATTTTAACCCTCTTGGTGGGCCATATTCTGGCTCCTTTACGGTAAAAGCACTTCATCAACAAGGTGCCCGTAGAGGTCAAACCGATACGCGTACCTATCATATCGGTGGTGCTGATGGGATTACTGCACTAGGGGACGGTACTATATTAGATAGCCGTCTTATGGGTAATTATAATGCAGGCGATTTGTTAACATTAAACTTCATGCCGGCAGGTGCATCTAATTTGCCAATACGATTCTTATTGATTCCTGAATCTCTTGCAAATCCGCAAAAACATCAGACTATTGCGGTCAATGTACCAAAAGATGTAACAGATAGTTTGGGGCATCCAACGCAAAGTGGTACACAAATTCCTGTAGGTCCTATCAATGGTAAAGATACTAATAAGGGGACTGTAGATACATCTAAATCTACTATGACTCCTGCAAAACAGGCAGAAACAATTGCTCACGAAGAAACAAAAAAATTGAGTGATAAAGCAGCTGCTGATGCTAAAAAAGAGGCACAACTTAAAAAAGCGAAAGAAGCTGAGGAAGCATTAGCTCGTAAAAAAGCGGAAGAAGCTAAATTAGCTGCCGAAAAAGCAGAAATAGCACGCAAGGCTGCAGAAGCTAAACATGCTGAAATTGAGCGTAAAATGGCTGAGAAAGCTGAAGCTGATCGTAAGGCTGCCGAGTTGAAGGCTGCTCAAGAGGCGCAAGCTGCTAAAGACAAAGCGGTCTTAGAAGCGAAAAAGGCTGAGGAAATGCGACAAGCAGAAGAGGCTAAACGCTTAGAGGCAGAAAGAAAAGCTGAGCTTGATCGAAAGGTAGCTGAAGCTCGTAAGGCCGAAGAAGAACGTAAAGCTGAAATGGCGCGTATTGAAGCTGCTAGAAAGGCGGAAGCCGATCGTTTAGAAGCAGCACGTAAAGCGGAGGAAGCTCGTGTAGCGGCCGAAGCAAAACGTCTTGAAGAAGAACGTAGAATTGAAGCGGCTCGTATTGAAGCAGCACGAAAGGCAAAAGAAGCTAGACAAGCCGCTGAAGCTAAGGCTCGTTTTGAAGCACAACGGGCAGCAGAAAAGGCTGCATTAGAAGCTAAAAAAGCTGAAGAAGAACGCTTAGCTGCAGAAGCAAAAGCTCGCTTAGAAGCACAACGAAAAGCAGAACAAGAAGCATTGGAAGCTCGTCGTGCCGAAGAAGCACGTAAAGCGGCCGAAGCGAAAGCTGCATTAGAAGCCCAACGTGCAGCTGAACAGGCTGCGTTAGAAGCAAAACGTCAAGAAGATGCACGTAAAGCGGCCGAAGCGAAAGCTGCATTAGAAGCACAACGTATTGAAGCAGCAAGAAAAGCTGAGGAAGCGCGTCGTGCCGAGGAAGCGCGTAAAGCCGAAGAGGCTAGAATTGAAGCAGCCCGTAAAGCAGAGGAAGCTCGTGTTGCAGCAGAAGCTAAACGTGCTGAAGAAGCGCGTAAGGCTGAAGAAGCTCGAATTGAAGCGGCTCGTAAAGCTGAACAAGCTCGTTTGGCAGAAGAAGCACGAAAAGCAGAAGAAGCACGTCGTTTAGAAGCTGCTAGACTTGAGGCACAACGCAAGGCTGAACAAGAACGTCTCGAAGCGGCCCGTAAAGCCGAAGAAGCTCGCGTTGCTGCTGAAGCAAAACGTCAGGAAGAATTACGTAAGGCCGAGGAAGCTCGAATCGCAGCTGAAGCAAAACGGGCAGAAGAACTTCGTAAGGCTGAGGAAGCTCGAATCGCAGCCGAAGCGAAACGTGCAGAAGAAGCTCGTAGAGCAGAGGAAGCTCGTCGCATAGAAGAAGCTAGACGAGCAGAAGAAGCGCGTAAAGCCGAAGAAGCTCGTATAGCTGCTGAGGCACGTAAGGCTGAACAAGCTAGATTGGCTGCAGAACGAGCAGAAGCTGAACGTCAAGCAGCAGAGGCAAAACGTATTGCTGAAGAACGCTACCAAGCTCATTTAGAAGCGGAACGCAAAGCAGAAGAAGCTCGTCAACAAGCACTTGCACAAGCTGAAGTGGAACGTAAAGCAAAAGAACGAGCTGAAGCAATTCAACGTGTCAAAGAACAGCAAGAAAATGCTCGTCGTCGTGCAGAGCTTGCACGTCAACAAATTGAGGCAGAACGTAAGGCTGCTCAAGCGGCTAAGACAGGACCTTCCTTCAGTGAACTTGATGACGTCCACGAAGATACTCCTTCCGTAACGATTCCGAATGCTGTATCTATTGATGAATTGACTAAACCAAGACCGACTGCATCTCAAAATACACGTCGTCGTGATCAACGTCAACCTCAGCATAATCAACAATATGCACAACAGAATCCAATGACTTATGATCAACAAGGTCAAGCTCCATATGGTTCACAGCAAGATCAACAAAATGATGATCAAAATCCACCAAGATTATATCCTATGAATCGATAATCCATGATCATAATAATAAAAACTAGTAATGTCTAATTATAGGTTTTGGGGATTCGGATAATGATGTAAGTATAGAGAGGACAAGCCACTTTACTGGGCTTGTCCTCTTTTTAAAATACTTATGAACTTTCGCTTTTACATTGACTTTCAAGGGCAGATTCAGTACAATAAATAAAGAAAATGCACCTATGGTACGAGAGACCATTGCATATTACAAAACCTTTTAATTTAGTCCAGAGAGGCTGAGAAAGGAATATAGTTGAAGCGCCCCCATAAGGGCTTCTTTGTGCAAACTATTTGACCTTTTGCCCTGGGCAAAAGGTCTTTTTTGTTACGTGAGTTAGGAGGAAATCATGGGACAAGTTAGCCTAAAAGGCAAACATTTATTGGGTTTGCAAAATGTGTCACCTGAAGAAATCAAATTGATTTTGAATGTGGCAAAGAAAATGAAGAAAATCGTTCTTTCTGATGATAAGAAGGTTCCACTTTTAAAGGGGAAATCCATTATTAACCTCTTTATGGAACCTAGTACTCGTACCCGTAGTTCCTTTGAATTGGCCGGTAAATATTTAGGGGCTGACGTTATTAATCTTTCTCCAAGCGGTTCTTCCATGGGGAAAGGTGAAAGCTTCCGCGATACCTTGCTAACTATGTCCTATATGGGCACAGATGCTATCGTAATGCGTCATAGTGCAGAAGGGGCTCCTCTATACGCCACAAAAGCAGTAGATCCTATCATTATCAATGCTGGTGATGGTGCTCATGAACATCCTACACAAGCTTTGCTAGATATGTATTCTATCTTAGAGAAAAAAGAATCCATTGAAGGCTTAAAAATTGTTATCTTAGGCGATATTATGCATAGCCGTGTAGCAAGATCTAACATCTACGGCCTTACTAAAATGGGTGCTAAAGTACATTTGGCTGGTCCTCGTACTATGGTATATCCAGAGCTCGAAAAATTAGGTGTTACCGTACACCACGATATTCGTGAAGCAGTGGCTGATGCAGATGTGGTTAACGTACTTCGTATTCAATTAGAACGTATTCATTCTGCGTTGTATCCTACAAATAGAGAATATGCACGTATCTTTGGTATTAACAATGATGTATTGAAATTGGCTAAAGATGATGTGATGGTAATGCATCCAGGTCCTATGAACCGTGGCCTTGAAATTGCACCAGATGTAGCATATTCTGATCAATCCGTAATTCAAGAACAGGTACGTAATGGCGTAGCTGTACGTATGGCTGTATTGTACTTAACTATTATCGGAGGTGACGGTAGTGAGCTTGCTTATTAAAAATGGTACGGTAGTTAATCCGGCAAAAAAACAAAACGAAGTAGCAGACGTTCTCGTAAAAGATGGTAAAATTGCAGCCATCGGTCAAAACTTAAGTGCTGAAGGCGCTGAAGTATATGATGCAACAGGTCTTATCGTAGCACCTGGTCTTATCGATATTCACACACATTTGCGTGAACCAGGCCAAGAAGCTAAAGAAGATTTCCACTCTGGTACACAAGCGGCTGCTGCTGGTGGTTTCACACGTGTAGTCACTATGGCTAATACAAACCCAGTTGTAGATAATGCTGCACTTGTAAGAGGTTTACAAAAACAGGCTGAACTCACTGGCGTTGTGAAAGTAGAATTTATTGGTGCTGTATCCAAAGGCCTAGAAGGTAAGGAACTTGCTGAAATGGGCGATATGGCTGAAGCTGGTGTAGTAGCATTCTCCGATGATGGCCATTATGTAGAAAATGCTGCATTTATGCGTCGTGCCTTAGAATACTCCTCCATGTTTAATAAAATGGTTATCGACCATGCAGAAGATATTACATTGACTAAAAATGGTCATATGCATGAAGGTATCGTTTCCTATGAACTAGGTGTTATTGGTCGTCCTGCAGTAGCTGAAGATTTGGCGGTTGCTCGTGATATTTTATTATCTGAAATGACAGGCGGTCACATTCATATTGCACACGTAAGTAGTAAAAATACAGTGGACATGGTTCGTCGCGCAAAAGCAAAAGGTCTTAATGTAACATGTGAAGTTACAAGCCAACATTTATCTTTCACAGATGAATATTTACGCGAATACAATCCAGCGTTTAAAATGGCTCCTCCAATTCGCTCCGAAGATCATCGTCAAGCATTATTAGAAGGCTTGAAAGATGGCACAATCGATGCAATTATTACAGACCATGCACCGCATGCATATGAAGAAAAAGACCATGAGTTCTGCTGTGCTCCTAATGGTTTCAGTGGTCTCGAAACATCTTTAGCAGCGGTTATTACCAATGCGTATGGTCCAGATAAACTCAGCATTGACCAAGTTGTGTACTATATGAGTACACGTCCAGCTGAATTAATGCGTCTTGATGCAGGTGTTCTTGAAGTTGGTAAACCAGCAGATATTACTGTATTCTCTACAACTGAAGAATGGACAGTAGATCGAAATAAATTCTATACAAAAGGCAAAGTCAGCCCATTTGATGGTATGACTGTTACAGGTAAGGCCAAACTCACAGTAGTTGATGGTAAAGTAGTTATGAAGGAGGGCGTAGTCTTATAATGAAAGGCAAGTTAGTTCTTGAAGATGGTTCCGTGTTTGAAGGTTCCTTATTAGGTGGCGCTCCTACATTAGGGGAAGTTGTATTTAACACAGGTATGACAGGGTATCAAGAAATCTTGACTGACCCGTCCTATGCGGATCAAATTATTACATTAACATATCCTTTGATCGGTAATTATGGTACATTGAATGCTATTACTCAAGGCCCTAAACCATATTGTAAGGGCTTTATCGTAGGAGAACTGTGTGATTTCCCATCTAACTGGCAAAATGAAGGCTTATTTAGCGAGTATCTTCGTTTACACGGCATCCCTTGCCTTTATGATGTAGATACACGTGCTATTACACGTGTACTTCGTAACCATGGCGTAATGAAAGGCGTACTTGTACGTTCTGATTATCCTATGGAAGATATTCAAAAATTATTTAAACAAGACTTGCCAACAGATCAAGTTATGCGTGTAACTACAAAATGGCAAGGTATGCGTGGCGATAAAAATGCAGAGTTCCATGTAGCTGTAATGGACTATGGTGTAAAGGAAAATATCCTTCGCTCTTTAGAAGCAGCTGGTTGTCGTCTAACAGTATTCCCTGCAGATGCTAAGGCTGAAGATGTATTGGCAGCAAATCCAGATGGTGTATTCTTATCTAACGGCCCTGGAGATCCTCAAGATCTTGGCTATGCTGTAGAAGAAGTAAAGAAATTATTCGGTAAAAAGCCTATCTTCGGCATTTGCATGGGCCATCAAGTATTGGCTCAAGCCTATGGTGGTACAACATTTAAATTAAAATTTGGTCACCGTGGCTCTAACCATCCAGTACAAGATTTACGTACAGGCCGCGTATATATTACATCTCAAAATCATGGCTATGCAGTAGATGATACTTCCTTGCCAGATTTTGTAGAAATTACACATCGCAGTGTAAATGATGGTACTGTAGAAGGTATGCGCCATAAAGAATTGCCTATCTTCTCTGTACAATATCATCCAGAAGCATCCCCAGGACCTACTGATAATCTATATTTATTTGACGAATTTGAAGACTTAATGAGAAAGGGAAAATAATATGACCACAGAAGCAAAAAAAGTACTTGTAATTGGTTCTGGTCCAATTATTATCGGCCAAGCTGCAGAGTTTGACTATGCTGGTACACAAGCATGCCGTTCCCTTCGTGAAGAAGGTTATAAAGTAGTATTGGTTAACTCCAATCCTGCTACAATTATGACCGATACAGATATTGCAGACCGCGTATATGTAGAACCGATTAGTCTTGAATTCGTAACAGAAGTAATTAAAAAAGAACGCCCTTGGGGCTTATTGGCTACATTGGGTGGCCAAGTAGGTCTTAATATGGCCGTACAATTGTCTGAAGCTGGCGTATTAGAAGAATACGGTGTAAAACTTCTAGGTACAACACTTGAAGCTATTAAACAAGCAGAAGACCGTGAACTCTTCAAAGAAGCGATGAAGGAAATCAATCAACCAGTTCCTGAATCCGATATCTTTAACGACCTTGAAGAAGCGGTAGCCTTTGCTAATCGCATTGGTTATCCTATCATCATCCGTCCTGCTTACACATTGGGCGGTACTGGTGGTGGTATTGCGCATAATGAAGATGAAATGTATGAAATCACACGTCGTGGTTTGAAACTTTCACCAATTCACCAAATCCTAGCAGAACGTTCTGTAGCAGGCTGGAAAGAAATCGAATACGAAGTAATGCGCGATAGTGCAGATAACTGTATCATCGTATGTAATATGGAAAATATCGATCCTGTAGGCGTACATACTGGTGACTCCATCGTTGTGGCACCAAGCCAAACATTAAACGATATTCAATACCAAATGCTTCGTACTGCTTCTGTAGAAATTATTCGTTATTTGAAAATCGAAGGTGGTTGTAACGTACAATACGCGTTGAATCCAAATAGCAATGAATATATCGTTATCGAAGTAAACCCTCGTGTATCCCGTTCCTCTGCATTAGCATCTAAAGCAACTGGCTATCCAATTGCGAAGGTAGCTGCAAAAATTGCAGTAGGCATGACATTGGATCAAATTACAAATGCTGTAACAGGTGAAACAAAAGCATGCTTCGAACCTACACTTGACTATGTAGTAACGAAATTCCCACGTTGGCCATTTGAAAAATTCAATTTGGCAGACCGCACATTGGGCACTCAAATGAAGGCTACTGGCGAAGTTATGGCTATCGATCGCTCCTTGGAAGGCTCCTTGCTTAAAGCAATTCGTTCCTTGGAAATTGGTTTAGACCATATTGAGCTAAAGAAAATCTCTCATGAGTCTATGGAACAATTGATTGAACGTTTACATTTAGTAGATGATGAACGTATCTATGTTGTAGCAGAAGCACTTCGCAAGGGCATTAGTGTAGAAAAAATTCACTACATTACAAAAATTGATACATTCTTTATTGAAAAAATCAAAAACATTGTTAATGTAGAAAAAGCATTGGCTGAACATGGCTTAACAGAAGAAGTATTGCGCAAAGCAAAACGCTATTCCTTCACTGATTCTGTTATCGCCCGTTATGCTAATACAACAGTAGAAGAGGTTCGTGCAAAACGTAAAGAATGGAACATTCTTCCAACCTATAAATATGTAGATACATGTGCTGCAGAATTCGAATCTAAAACACCGTACTACTACAGTGCGTATGCACAAGAAGACGAAGTTAAACCACTCGGTGAAAAATCTGTTGTCGTACTTGGTTCCGGTCCAATTCGTATAGGTCAAGGCGTAGAGTTTGACTACTGCTCCGTACACTCCTCCTGGGCACTTCGTAAAGCGGGTTATCAATCCATTATGATTAACAATAACCCAGAAACAGTGTCTACAGACTTTGATATTTCTGATTCCCTGTACTTCGAACCATTAACAGTGGACGATGTAATGGAAATCATCGATAAAGAAAAACCAGCTGGCGTTATTGCTCAATTCGGTGGTCAAACAGCAATTAACTTGGCAGGTCCATTAGCTAAGCGCGGTGTCAAAATCCTCGGTACGTCCGTAGATAGCATCGATATGGCAGAAGACCGTGAACGCTTTGATGAATTGTTGGCAAAACTTGGTATTCCACGTCCAGTAGGTGCGCTTGTAACCTCTGATGAAGAAGCACAAGCAGCAGCTAAAAACTTGAAATATCCATTGATTGTACGTCCTTCTTATGTATTGGGCGGCCGTGCTATGGAAATCGTATACAACGATAAAGAACTTGATGTTTACATGAAGGAAGCCGTAGTTGCATCCAAGGAACATCCTGTTCTTATCGACCGTTACATGGTTGGTATGGAGGTAGAGGTTGACGCTATTTCCGATGGTACTGACGTATGTATTCCTGGTATTATGGAACAAATCGAACGCGCTGGTGTTCACTCTGGTGACTCCATGGCCGTTTATCCAGCTCAACATTTGAGCCAAGAATTGATTGATCAAATCGTGGACTATACACGTCGTATTGCAGTAGGCCTTAATGTTAAAGGTGTACTTAATATTCAATATATCGTGGCTGACGGTGAACTTAACGTAATCGAAGTTAACCCTCGTTCTAGCCGTACTGTACCTTTCATTTCTAAGGTTACAGGCATCAATATGGTAGAATGTGCAACACGCATTGCTCTTGGTGAAAGCTTAAAAGATTTGGGCTTGCCACTCAGTCTTGTACCTAATAAACCATATGTAGCTGTAAAAGCACCTGTATTCTCCTTCTCCAAAATGGGCCTTGTAGAAATCGCTCTTGGACCTGAAATGAAATCTACTGGTGAGGTTATGGGGATTGGTCGTACATATTCTGAAGCATTGTTTAAAGCTATCAATGGCGCCAACATGCGTATCCCAGAAGATGGTACAATTCTTATGACCGTAGCAGACCGCGATAAAGAGGAAGCTAGCCAATTGGCAAAAGGCTTCATTGAATTGGGTTACCATATCGAAGCAACTGGAGGTACTGGTAAATACTTCAAAGAACATGGTGTTGACTGCAAGGTAGTTAACAAAATCTCTGAAGGTGATGACAACTGTGCTGACCACATTCGTCAAGATAAAGTAGATCTTGTACTTAACACATTGACTGCAGGTAAACGCCCTGAACGTGAAGGCTTCCAATTGCGTCGCCTTGCTGTAGAAATGGGTACACCTTGCTTAACAAGCCTTGATACAGCTCGTGAAGTATTGCGCGTTGTAGCTAACCGTAAAGATGATGCTAACTACAATGTAGAAGCATTACAAGATTTTGAATTGGAGTAAAACCATGAGTGGCTATGTAGAACAGGGCGAAGTCGTTCGCAATGAGCAAATAGGCTCTGATGTGTGGATTATGGATATTCACGCACCAAAACAAGCAGCAGAAGCAAAGGTAGGACAGTTTTGTAATGTTCGCGTAGCGGACTCTACGGCGCCATTATTGCGTCGCCCTATTAGCTATGCTGGATTCGATGCACAAAAGGGTATTATTACCCTTTTGTATCGCGTCGTAGGTAAGGGGACTGAAATTATGACACGTCTCGTACCTGGCGATACACTAGATTGTTTAGGACCTTTAGGGGAACCATTTGTAACATCTAAGAATATGCTTCTCGTTGGCGGTGGCGTTGGTATCGCACCAATGCTATGTATCGCATCCCATTTGAAAGAAGGGGAAGAGGCACAAGTTATTCTTGGTTTTAGAAATGAAAGCGAAACCTTCTGGGCAGATCTATTCAAAGATACGCCTGTTAAAGTACACATCACGACTGATGATGGTAGCGTAGGTACGAAAGGGTTCCCTACAGCAATCATGCCTGATTTGATTAAAGGCAATACTTTCACATCTGTTATGACTTGTGGTCCTACACCGATGATGAAAGGTGTGGCGCAAGTAGCTAAAGAGCTCAACGTACCTTGCCAAGTATCTCTTGAAGAACGCATGGGCTGTGGCACTGGTGGTTGTTTAGGTTGTGCTTGTGATGGAGCAGGTGGCAAACGTTACAAAGTTTGTAAAGATGGTCCTGTATTCCCAGCTGAGGAGGTGTTCTTTTAATGAGTGAACGCGATTTAAATAACACCGTTACGCCTAATCCTAAGCTTGCTGTTGATTACTGCGGTATTAAGATGAAAAATCCTATTATTGCCGCATCTGGCACCTTTGGTAATGGTCCTGAGTATGCTGGTTATTTAGACCTTAGTAATGAAGTAGGTGCTATTTCCGTAAAAGGTTTAACACCTAAAGGTCGTCACGGCAATCCTGGAACTCGTATCGCAGAAACACCGTCTGGTGTCTTAAACTGTATTGGCCTTGAAAATCCTGGGGCAGAACATTTTGTAACAGATATTTTGCCAGACCTCAAGAAATACGATGTACCATTGTTAGCGAATATGTCTGCTGGAACGGTAGAGGAATTTGCATGGATGGCAGAAACTCTATCCGTAGATGGTATTGCGGGCCTAGAGGTTAATGTATCTTGTCCAAATGTTGCCTGTGAAGGCATGGCTTTTGGTGTAGATCCAAAGGTTGTAGAACAAGTAACTAAAGCTGTTCGTAAGGTAACAGATAAGCCTGTTATTGTAAAACTTTCACCGAATGTAACCGACATTGTGGAAATCGCAAAGGCTGTAGAGGCTGGTGGTGGTGATGGGGTAAGTCTCATCAATACCATTCTTGGTATGGCTATAGATATCCATCGCCGTAAACCTGTATTGGGTAATATTTATGGTGGTTTATCTGGTCCAGCTGTAAAACCAGTAGCACTTCGCATGGTGCACCAAGTGTATAAAGGCGTTAATATTCCTATTATGGGCCTTGGTGGTATTATGACTGGTACTGATGCTATTGAATTTATGATGGCTGGTGCTCAAGCAGTTCAAGTTGGGGTTGCTACGATGGTAGACCCAACAGCTATTTCTCGTATTGCTCGAGAAATGGGCGATTATGTGGAACAATATAATCTTAACAGCATTACTGATATAGTAGGTGCTGTCCATCAAGGATAGTAAAAAGAAGACCTAGTACATTATGTACTAGGTCTTTTTGTATGTATTGTATTAATGTTCATAACTGTACAAAATCTCATACGATAAGTTATAAATACCATACTATATGAATTAGTATAGTGTGGCTTATACATATGCTTTGTAGAAATCAATAAATTGCTGTGCTACAGGGGATAAGGCATGCCCTTTGAGAGTAATAAATGCTTTTTTAAAATCTCCTGAAAATTCTGGCAACTTGATACGGGCCATTTTACGATGGTTAATAAGCTCTTTTGCATCCATAGGAACTAAAGAAACAGTTCTACCAGAGGATGCCCATTCGATGGCAGAGCTCTTAGTTGTAGTGATGGCAACAGCATTCAGTTGATCCATGTCCGTTAAACTAGATTGCATAATCATTCGCACAGATCCACCAGAAAGGGATAATGGACACTTTTTGATATCATCCCATGTGATGGTATCATGTTCACGACCTATCCAGAATACATCACGACGGAAGATAGCATATAAGTGTTCCTCTTGGGTGAGAAGGATATCAAATTTATCAGTATCTACCATTTGAATATTTGCAATTCCTAGCTCTGCATTACCGTTAATAAGTTGATTGACCACATTAGTCATTAGTCCTTCGTAGATTTCGAAGTGAACTGATGGGTATTTCATGGAAAAGGCTGGTAAATATTGTTGCACGATTGGTGTAGAGCGAGATGCAGAGGTAGCGATTCGCAACGTACCTTCAATACGTGAGTTCAACTGTTGTACAGCATTATATGTAGATTCTTCAATGGAGCATAGTTGTTGGGCTTTTTCATAGAAAATTTTACCAGCATCAGTTAGTTGTAAGTTTGATCCTCGTTGGCCGCGCTTGATATTGATGAGTTGAGCTCCAAATTCAGCTTCTAAATACTTTAATTGTTTACTTAAAGCTGGTTGTGTAATATGAAGAATCTCTGCGGCCTGCGTCATATTGCCCGTTTGAACGAGGGTAATAAAATTGTGGTAGTAAGATGTATCCATAGAATCTCCCTATTATACACAAAATAAGATAAATAAAAATTATAACGAACTAAGTAACAGTAATTTCACATTTGATAAAATAGCGTATATACTATATTCATCAAGGAAAGAGAAAGAATAATGTGTTTAAAATAAACTTTCTATCCTTATCACAATTTTTAATATAATAACAGTGATTGAGAAAGTAGGTACTATCATGGGCGTAGTAAAAAGAACATTAAGTAAAGCAATTCGTAACTGGGAAGCACGTAGATTAATGACTGCACATAATGCAGGTGTTAGTCGTAAAAAACAACTTGAACGCGTATGGCCTCATCCATTAACTACAGAAAAACGTCATGAACTTGCTCAAGGCGTAAGTGGCTTAGTTCATAGCGAAAACTAATTACTATGTGTGTATCAGTTAGATTATTGTTCTAGCGGTAGTACCACTTCAATAGAATCTAATATAGTACAAGTAGCAGCTCCATGACTCATGTCTTGGAGCTCTTTTTGTATGCGCTCCACATCAGTAGGTGGCACTAAGATGGTTATATCTACATGCTCACCAAAGTTTGCTTCATAATGTAATTTTTGATCTTGCACATATCTTTCAATGGCTCCATACAAGGAATAGTCGATGGTAGCCTGCAACTGAGTTCGTGTTGTGTGTAGTTCTTTAGGGGCAAGACGTAAGGTTTCTGCAACGGAGTGTGAGTATGCACGAATCAAACCACCTGCACCTAATTTGATACCTCCAAAATAACGAGTTACTACGACCGCTACATTGGTAATACCTGTTTTTTTGAGTACTTCTAGCATAGGTTTACCTGCTGTACCAGAAGGTTCACCATTGTCGGAAGACCGTTGTTGCTCTTGCTTTGGGCCTAATGCAAAGGCAGTACAATTATGGCGGGCATCCCAGAATTCTTTGTTGATGCGGTTAATAAAAGCTTGCGCTTCCTCTTCTGTAGAACAAGGGTATACAGTTGTGATAAAACGTGATTTCTCCACAACATATTCATGGCGAAATTCCTTCGCTACCGAAGTGAATTCTACTATAGGGCTTATTGATTCACACATACACTCACCTCCTTTAGAATCAAAGTTTATGTTTATTCATCATCACTTTATTATAATCTATTTTTTTATACTATGTATAGGTAGTAGGAGACTAATTCCCCTAGAAAAAGGAAATAACCCTCTAGATTTGGTAGGATATTGACGTAATGAGAATTTATGTTATTATGGAATAGAGACGTATGAATGAATACTCATGTAAAAGTGTTCATATATTAAATCATTCGTGTTTATAAAATATTCTGTTAGTGATGTATGATATGTATACTATGAGTTTATGACTTATATAGATATATAGGACATATATCTTTGAAATTCTAGTAGAAAGAAGTGATATGATGAGTAAGAAGAAACAAGAGTTTGATATTACAGGTATGCACTGTGCTGCTTGTGTAAAGCGCGTTGAAAACGTTGTTTCAAAGATAGATGGTGTAGAATCTGTAAAGGTTAATCTACTCACTCGAAAGGGGAGCGTAGAATACAAAGATGGTTCTACTGTAGAACCACAACAAATTATCGATGCCATTACGAATATTGGTTTTGGCGCTGCAGAAGCAGATGAAACAAAACAAGAAATAGAAAAGGTTAATTTAAAACCTCATATTACGCGTCTTATTATTGCTGCTTGTATGGCCGTACCGATGATGATTAACATGACATTACATCGTTTTGGCATTCAAGCCTTGCCAGTATGGGTAGAGTTCATTCTTGCTACCATTGCTCAGTTCGGCCCTGGCCTTATGTTCTATAAGAGTGCGTGGAGTGCGGTAAAGAATGGCGCCCTTACCATGGATGTTCTCGTTGTAATGGGTACGACTGTTGCTTATCTATTCAGTATTTATAATTGGCAGTTCCATCCAGAACTTGGGCCTCATGGCATTTACTTTGAAACCTCAGCTTGGCTCATTACATTCATTCTTCTTGGCAAACTTTTAGAAGAAATTGCCAAGGGGCGTACCTCTGAAGCACTTCAAAAATTGATTGCCTTGCAACCAGCAACAGCTCATGTATTGCGTGACGGTGAGTTTGTAGATATTCCTACATCTAAGGTTGTAGCAGGTGATATTTTACAAGTTCGTGCAGGCGAAAAAATTCCAGTAGATGGTACTATTACTGAAGGCTATTCTACTGTAGATGAAGCTATGCTTACCGGTGAAAGTTTGCCTGTAGAAAAACAAGTGGGATCTGATGTTATCGGTGCGACTATTAACTTGAGCGGTGCTTTCACAATGGAAGCAAAACGTATCGGCTCTGATACAATGCTCTCTCAAATCATCAAGGTCGTAGAGGAAGCGCAAACCTCTAAAGCAAGCATTCAACGTATTGCAGATATTGTTGCTCAATATTTTGTGCCTGCCGTTATTGGCCTTGCTGTTTTGACCGGCCTCGTATGGTACTTCATTATGGGCGACTCTATTAATGTAGCTCTCATTAATGCTACAGCAGTGCTTGTTATCGCTTGTCCTTGTGCACTTGGTCTCGCTACACCAACATCTATTATGGTAGGCTCTGGCTTAGGTGCGGAGCATGGTGTTCTCATCAAGAGTGCAGAATATCTTGAAAAAGCTGGTAAACTCGATGCCATCGTTATGGATAAAACTGGCACTCTTACACAAGGTGTTCTCGATGTAACGGCTTTCAAAAATTATAATGGTGATGAAAGTATAAATATGTCCCTAATGATGGCCCTTGAAAGTGGTACATCGCATCCAATTGCAAAGGCCATGGTTTATTATGGCGAAGATCATGGTTATAAAGGTAAAGCTGTAGAACTTGAAAGCTTTGGTGATGTACCTGGTAAAGGTTTGCAAGGCGCTTATCAAGGCGTGTCGGTACAACTTGGCCATAGCCGATGGATGTCTGAATTAGGTTATGATTTAAGTGCAGTACAAGATGATATTTTACACTATGAAGAACAAGGTGCATCTGTATCCGTTCTTGCTGTAGATGGCGTTATCAGTGCATTATGGGCTGTAGAAGATGAATTACGTCCAGAAACAATTGATGTTGTAAAAGAATTACATGCTCAAGGTATTGATGTGTGGATGCTTACAGGTGATAATCGTCGTACTGCCCAATATATTGCTAAACAAGCAGGTATCACTCATGTAATTGCAGAAGTATTACCTCAAGATAAGGCTAGCAAGGTAAAAGAGTTGCAAGATAAAGGCCTTGTAGTGGGGATGGTTGGTGATGGTATCAACGATGCACCAGCTCTTGTAACTGCAGATATTGGTTTTGCTATCGGCAGTGGTACCGATATTGCTGTAGAAGCAGCAGATATTGTTCTTGTAAGAAATGACTTACACACACTAGTACAAGCAGTACGCCTCAGCCGTAAGACAATGACTAATATTAAACAAAATCTATTCTGGGCATTGATCTTTAACTGCATTGGTATTCCATTGGCTGCTATCGGTGCATTAAATCCTATGATTGCAGGCACAGCAATGGCATTTAGCTCTGTAACCGTTGTGGGTAACTCTCTTCGTTTGAAACGAGCTAAGATTTAATTTAATTTGTATCTTATAACATATAATATGTGATAGAGTTGATTAAAGTTTATAAAGCACCTATACCATGGTATAGGTGCTTTATTTTAAATCTGACTATATATTTAAATCCTATGAAATTAGTGTTTTTAGACAGAGTGAGATTTGTTATACTAAATATAGTTATTCAGCTAAAAGAGAGGAGCTAGATTATGAAATTAAAGACGCGCGATATTGTATATATAGGATTTATTGCTGCCTTATGTGCAGTAGCAACAACAATTCGCATCGAAATACCAGGTGGTGCTATGGTTCATTTAGGATCTGCCGCATTATTTACATCATCCATTCTATTTGGTGGTTTATATGGTGGTTTAGGAGCGGCCATTGGCTCCGCATTATTTGATCTTTTTGGTGGTCATACACAGTATATTGTATTCTCGTTCTTTATTAAAGGTATTGCAGGTCTTATTGTTGGCGGTATGACAGCAGGCTATTTGCCACCATCCATTACAAAGCCAACAGCATCCTTCACACGTATTTTGATCGCTTTAATTATTGGCACAATTTGGACTGCCTTTGGTTATTTCCTTGCATGGTGGTTTGTTCTTGAAAGTGCAGCTGTAGCGGCAAGTAAAATTCAATATTCTTTGATTACCAGTGCAGCCGGTATTGTGGTAGCTATCGTATTGACACCTAAATTGCAATCTGTAGTTCGTAGATTATTTACAAAGAACTAAATAGAGTAACTAATGATAAATTACTAAAAACTATATATTGCTAACTAATAACTAATAATCCAAAATTGATCATTAGGTATAAATAAAAGAGTCTCCCTTAACTTATGTATTCAAGTTAAAGGAGACTCTTTTATTTATTATATTAGATTATGTAGTTACTATTCTTACCTAGAAATTACAGAGATCATTTAAATTTTCTGCCATTGTAGGATGTGTGAAGATTTGGTTCTTGAAATATGTATACGGAATGTTGTTATCCATAGCTACTTTAATCATGTTAATCAATTCTTCGGCACTTTGGGAATAGAGTGTAGCACCGAGGATTAAATTGCTTTCCGCATCTACCACAATTTTGAAAGCCCCTTTAAGGTTGTCATTTACATGAGCCCTTGGCATAGTGGCTACAAGCATTTCCTTCGTTTTAACAGTGTAACCTTTATTAATAGCATCCTCTTCTGTAAGACCAACACGAGCGAGTGGAGGTGTTAAGAAGGTGGTGTAAGGAATGTTTTTGCGATCTTTTAATGTATAGTGACCATTACCTGTAAGGGCACCAAATACGATGCGGAAGTCATCGAGAGAAATGTAGGTAAATTGCGGACCACCGTTTACATCGCCTACAGCATATACACCTGGAACGGAGCTTTCACAAGTATCATTTACTACGATTGCACCGCGTTCATTAGTAGTAATATCCGTGTTTTCTAAACCAATATTTGTAGTATTCGGTCTGCGACCTGTAGCATAGAGAACAGCATCAAAGGTATAGTTTTCATTATTAGCAGTGATAACAGGCTTGTTGCCGTCATTAGATACAGAATTTAGTGTAACAGAGTTTAAAATAGTAATGCCTTGTTCCGCTAAGTATTCATTAGCTAATTCTTGAACGATAGGTTCTTCGTGTTTTAAAATGTTAGCCTCAATATTGAATACAGTAACCTTTGTACCTAGTTTAGCGTATAGGCTAGCAAATTCTAGGCCAATAGGACCGGCGCCAATAATACCTAATGTACTAGGTTGAGGGGATAAATGTTGAATTTCTGTACTATTATAGAAACCTGATGCGGTATCGATACCATCAATGTTAGGTTTAATGGCTACAGCCCCTGTATTGATGATAATTGTGTCACCAGATAAAACAATTTTATCTTCCCCAGCTGTGACATCGATTTCTTTATTACTAATGAATTTGCCATGTCCAGTATATACATCGACATGTTCATTTGTATCTAACATACCGAAGTTTTTATTACGTAAACGAGATGTAACAACCTCTCGTTGGTTTAGTACTTGATCGTAAGATAAGCCTTTAGATGCGGCCACAATCATCGTCTTAGTAGGAATACATGCAATATTAATGCATGTGCCACCATACATGAGTGGATTTTCTTCAATCATGGCAACGGCTTTGCCCATAGAGCCAAATTTAGCAGCCAATGTTTTACCAGCTTTGCCGAAACCTAGGACGATAAGATCATAATGTTTGGTATTCATACAATACCTCCTATCTTTTATAT
>NZ_DXLG01000119.1 GCF_019414865.1 Veillonella sp. | reverse complement strand
ATTATATAACGATATGAAAGTATGGACAATGAATATGAAAATATAATTTAAACAATACTTATATATGCACTAATAATTCTTGTACATTACAAATAGGCTATCCATTAAAATAAAAGGTACACTTATATCATAATAAGCATACCTTTATATATTATGTTATAAACGTTTAGAGATCGCATCTACTGCATCAATATCAGCAGGTAACCAATCTACTGAGTATAAATTCTCTTTTGAAAGCCATTTTGCCGCTTCGTGTTCTAATAGAGTAATATCAGAATCATTTACTAAAGAACATAAATAACAATGCATTGTTAAATCAAACTTCTCATACCCTGTATATTCAATAGTAATAATATGTTCCAGAACGGTAATCTCCGCTTCTAGTTCTTCATGTATTTCTCTTTTGAGTGCTACCTCGTGAGCTTCGCCAGGTTCAACCTTACCACCTGGAAACTCCCAACCATCTTTTAGATCACCATAACCACGTTGAGTAGCTAATATAGTATTATCTTTTTTGATAATTCCTGCTACAACTTCAATATGTTTTCGTTCTTCACTCATATATCCTTACCCATTAATAATATAATCATAAATATCATCCCGTACGGGCACTTCAAGTTGATACTCTAGCTCTACTGCCATAGTACCATTTGCCATAAAGATTTCTTTAGCTCGTTCTCGTCCTGTAGAATGAATAGGACCCAAATAGTAAAACTCTTTAGACTCTTCATCATCCTTATTCTTTCTCATAAATAAGTGCATAGAAACACCTAAGGCATCAGCGTTAAATGCAGTCTGCACATCATCAGAAGAAAATGATCGTTTATTTTTAGAAATAGCTTTCAATAATCCTGGATTTTCAAATCTATCTTCATACTTAATAGTATCTTGAATATCATCTGCTTTATGATAATTGATGAATACAGGATACGTCTTTGTTTCCTTATGGAATTTATATCCCCCAATATTCAATGGCACTTCATTTTGAGGCCATTCTAATAATTGACACACTTGTTCATAGGTATACTTTTCATATAAAGCAAAAGGAGTATTCGGATAAATTTTATCTTTATATTTATCATCAAACTGTTTCAAACCATAGGCAACAAGTTCTTGCACTTGCCCTTTAAAATTACTATTTTCTAATGCATCTTTAAATGCTTGAGATATTACATAACGACCATTAGATAATTCAATAAATACACTATCTTCAAATGTTTTTTGTGCCGCTTTCACACCGAATTGATTTGTCATAACATTAATGAGATTAATTCGCCCATGCTCAGATAATTCTACATTATATGTATTTAAAAGCTCATTAGATACATATGTAATAACATCCTGTTTTCCTTCTAATAATGCTTGTAATGCTAATAGCTCTCGTACACGTATTCCTGTTGTTAGTTTTTGAGATATAAAATGTAACATCCGTTCCTGAACAGGTGTGAATGATACATCATAATCCTTATCCTTAATCTTTATCAAGAAATTATGATAGGACTTAAATTTATAAAAAATTCGACTTACATCAATAGAACCATGTTCTGCAAAATCAGAAATTCTAGGAATACGACCTAATTTAAAGCGCAAATTAAAATAGGCTTCTTTTATTAATTTCATATCAGAAAACTTTGCCGTATCAATAGATTCGTAAATACGTTGTTTCGCAATTTTATCAAAATGTACTGTTGAGCTACCAGGGATAATACGATTACCTGCTTGTACATATCGACGCAATGTATCTTTGTTATAACTTCTATCACCAGATAGTGCCAAGGGAATCATAAAGTTATTTGTATAGTTCCCAATAAAATCAAGGATAACTACATATTCCTTATCTTCAAACTTACGAAGTCCACGCCCTAACTGTTGAATAAAAATTATTGGGCTTTCAGTTTGACGTAACATAATAACTTGATTGATTTCAGGTATATCAACGCCTTCATTAAATATATCTACAGTAAAGATATAATCTAACTGCTCATCAAGTCTACCTTGATACTCCCCGGTCCCTGTTAATCGAGCGATCGTTTTCTCTCTAATTTCTTGGCTATCCTCACCCGTCAAGCTTACTGTGCGATAAATCCCCCGCTCATTAAAAGCGTCAGATAAAGCCTTTGCTTCAATCCGATTACTGCAGAATACCAGGCCTTTTACACGACTACCACTATGTCCAAAGTAGCGAATCTTTTCAATAATTTTATCTACACGCTCCTTCGTAGACAAATTAGAAAAAGTAACCTCCATATCACCAATCGGCTCGTCTGTATCAACCCATAAGTCACTAATACCAAAATAGTGGAATGGGCACAATAAATCTTCCTCTAGAGCCTGTTGTAATCGAATTTCATAAATAATATTATGATCAAAGAGCTCATATAAATCATAACCATCAGTCCGCTCCGGACTTGCAGTCATACCTAATAGAAACTGTGGTTTAAAATAGTCGATAATACGTTGATAACTTTCAGAGCCTGCACGATGTACTTCGTCAATAATAATACAATCAAAAGTTTTTGGATCGTATTGTTTCATTACATCATAACGCCCCATCATTTGCATTGTAGAAAATACATGGGTAGCATCATATTTTTTTACATTACCAGATACTAACCCAAACGTTATAGATGGATCATTATAAACCCGTTCAAAACTTGCCATTGCCTGTTTTGCTATTTGTTCACGGTGCACTAAAAATAGAATTCTTTTCGGATTCATTTCACGCATCGCAAAGGCTGCTGCATAAGTTTTTCCTGTCCCCGTAGCAGAAATTAAAAGCCCTCGTTTAGCCTGATTAGCTCTTAGCTCATTAAAATTGGCAATAAACTGTTGTTGCATTATATTAGGTTCTAAAGTAGGTAAATCAACTTGCTTAAACTGTTCCGCTACAGACCTTTGAGAAGAACGTTCCGGACGAACCCATCTAGGCTTATACCAAGGTATAAACTCTTCATAAGGAATGGCAAATTTTGAATCCCAATACAGTTCAAATTCCTCATTAATCTCTCGAGCATAAGTATCGCTACCATGTACTTCAGAACGGGTATTCCACTCTCTATTGCTCTTTAGCGCATTAATAGTTAAATTAGAACTACCTATTATAATTTGATAGGATTCATCTTTCTTAAAAATATATCCCTTTGTATGAAAACCATGTCCACTACCTTGAGTAGTACAATATACCTTCAAATCAATATTCTTTAGATTACCTAAATCTTCTAGAACTTGTGGACTATTAAACCCAAGATAATCTGTTGTTAATATGCGACCATGTACACCTCGATCTTCTAACTCTTTAAGTATTGGCTTTAATGTTAGTAATCCTTCTGGTGTTATAAATGCTACAGATATTAAAAACTCATCACAATTACGCAAGCCATCTTCTATAGCAGATAGCACATTGCGCCCTTCCCCATTTGCTATGAGTTCTGAAGATGTAGCAAAGTTGAGTAAACGATTCGATTCTGACATAAAAAAACTCCCCACATAATAAATACTATACTTGCTATTATACCAGCCGCAGCTGCAGCGTCTAGAGAAATATATTTTTATGCAGAATAGCTTATTTATGTAAAAGCCTTGTTAGGTTACCCCTCAACAAATCATTAATTATAAATATTAATATATGTTCACATCGAATAATTTCATCTATTCCTTATGATTCTCCGCTCTATACGTCTTTTTTGGGACGTAAGTTTATGATATAATATAACTAATTACTCTTAGGGGCGTAGTCCGCCCAAACGGATCCAAAAAGAGTTAGTGTGTTTTCAAGGAGCGTGCGCAGTTGAAAAAGGGGTACATCAAGTTAATAGCAGCCGTTATACTTGGCATCGCTATTATCGGTGGTGGGATCTATGGGGTGTATACACTCTTGTCATCCAATACAACGACAATTTTATATCGATCAACCGTTGACGACAAGATCAACGCTATCCGACCTTATATCGTCGCATTAGACTCATATAACGCGTACAGTGTAGCCTATGCAAATCAATTACAACCAACTCTTGAAGAGTTACGTAATGGGTCCCATAATACGACGATTACATTACCTAAATACAAAGATCTTAAAACAGCATTAGAGGCTGCAAAGCAAGATAGCCCTACTCCATACGAAGATGTAAACCAATCAACTAATGATGTATTAGCAGTGCTAGATCAATTGATTCCTGTTGCGGATCAATTGCAAGCCTACTATGTAGAACGTCGTTTTGAAAAAGATAATTTCAAAGGTAGCGATGAGTTAGCGGCACAGTATGTACCTCTAGCTGAACAATTCTATGCTACATACAACGCTTTAGATTTAGCCTTAGATAATCGTAATAATGAGCTCTATACAGAACGCATGACTGAATATCAAGGTGAAAAACGTGAAAATGCAGTTAACTTCATCGAGTTAAATCTCATGACTGCCCAAACAATCGATCTTATCGATCCAGATGGAAATACGGATACCCAAAAGGTTGAAGCAAACTTGCAACAAATCACGCAACGCATCAACAAATTACAACCTGGTACAACATCAGAAACACAAAATGCAGTTCGCGAGTATCAAGATTCTGTAAAAGAATTTGTTGCAGAGGCTCGCAACTATATCATCATCAATTCTTCCTACGGCGAAGCATATACACAACTGTTTATAAAATATAACAAAATGGTTGGCAAAGCAAATGTCGTGAATATGGCAGAACTTGATGCAACAGATCAAAAGAAAAAATAACTAACTACAAAAAGAGGACTAGCCGTGGCTAGTCCTCTTTTGATATGTCTACAACTACGTTAAATTATATTAACAAGTTTCATTACTATAGGTTTATATAATA
>NZ_DXLG01000118.1 GCF_019414865.1 Veillonella sp. | reverse complement strand
AGAGACAGAATATGGATACTCACGTTGTTTCTTACTCGGATATACGGCAAAAGATTCTGGACAACTTAATCTTGTGTATATAGCAGCCTCAATATCTGTAATTAGTTGATGAGCGGCTTCTCTATTATGCAGAACATAAGTTATATAATCAACAATATGATTAAGCTCCTCTTCAAATAATGGTAAAATCGTAAGTTTATATTTCCGCTCCATCGATTCTCTCCCTTACGCGACGAAATACATCGGCACCAGAGTATCGAATTTTACTTTCTTTTGCTGCAGAATCAGCTTCATCCAAGGCGTACTCAATAGGATCTGTTAATGCTGAATATTGTTCAATACTCATTAACACCATAGTTCCATATCCATTCTTAGTTAAAAATACAGGCGAATTTGTTGTAATAACGGTTTCTTCAACTTCAGGAAATTTATTACGCAAGTCTGATACAGGTCTAATATTAATCAATATATACACCTCCTTATATCATAATTCGATCATTATTTTATTAATTTTACTAACAATATTATGGCAATCAATAGTTCAACTAAAAATGCCCTCCAACAGGAGGGCATCTATTATATTAGAATTATACTTCTTCTATCGTTGTGCTTCATAGGCTCTGAATAGTTTAGATAATAATTCAGGTGCCAAGCGCAATAGGTCTGGGTTTTCACAGAAGGATACGCGTAATTGTGTTCTGCCTGGATTATCTTCACCTTTTTTACCGCTATAGAAACCATTGAGTGGAGCCATGAGGAGTGTGTATTCTTTACCATCATCAAGACTAATAGCACCGTGTTCAGCACACCAAGAGGCAAATTCTACACCATCAAAGCCCGGTTTCGCTACCTTCCGTACGTCGATAACAAAGTAAATAGACGCTTCTGGACGAGATACGATGAAATCAGGTTCGACTGCTTTGAAACCTTCGTGAAGTTCAAAGATCATCTTACGGTAGTAATCGCGTTGTTGTTCATACCAGTTATGAAGCTCTGCATGGCTTTCATGAGCCAAAGCACCAAAGATATATTGACCTAATGTATTAGCACTAAGGTTCGCTGTATATTCGGCTACCGATTTTTCATAGCATAATTTGTTATCTGTAATGATGGCACCAATGCGTAGGCCACAAGCGTTCCATACCTTACTAGCTGTTTCAAGGCTGATACGACGGCCTTCAATGCCAGGAACATCCTTATTGGTTAACGCCCAAATACTAGATGTTTCTTTCCCTTTTTCGTAAGCCAATTCGCGATAGGCTTCGTCAGAGATAATCCACAAATTATGCTTCACACATAATTTTGTATATTCAATCAATGTTTCTTTACTGAATAATTGACCTGTTGGGTTATCGTAAGGAATGATGAGCAACGCACCAGGTTTTGTATCGATAATACGTTGTTCTACCGTTTCTACGGATGGCAATTCAAATTCGCCGTTTTCATTAAGTTCACGCTCAACAGTAACTGTTTTACGGCCAATGCGAAGACCTACCGCATCATAGTTTGTATAAGATGGGTTGAACATTAATAGAGGGCGTTCCTCTTCACCAGCACCGCCACATACACCAAGCATAATGATTTCCATCGCCATGGATGCACCGTCTGTTACGAGTACATTAAGGCCTGTTGTATCAAAGCCTTGGCTGCGTAAAATATGAAGGAATGCTTCGCGGCATTCATCGGTACCTGTCGTTGGTACATACGGTACAATGCCTGTATGGAACGGGCTATCCACACCGCCCAAATCGAACAACCGACGCTGCATGGCGGGATGCATAGGACGCATTACATTACCAATAGAACCATTCACCAAAATTGGTGGGTTCTTACGTTCCAAGAATTTAATTTGTCCTAGGCGAATGCCAGATGGCTTTCGAGCCATCATATACGGCGACAATTCTGGTTGTTTCATTCAGATCCAACTCCTCTAAAAAAGAAACTGCCTCGATAGAGAGGCTATATTAACTGTAAAAGTAACAAAACCACTACATACAACCGCAGTTCTATTCTTTACAAAGATAAAGTACTAATATATTGATATATATAGATACCTAATATTATAGTGCTTTTACTATAGAAAATCTATAGTTTTATAATACAGAGTTATGTTCTTATCGCTCATATACCATTTGTGTCATAAAGTAAATGCCTCGTCCAATGTGATAGGTTTTAGCCAGTATTGATTCATAAGCGCCCTCTCTCATCTGCAACTTACGATTTAAAGAATGTTTATATTAAGTATACAGTAGAAAATATATTACGTATATAAAGAAAAGACCGAGCCCATTGGAGCTCGGTCTTATATGCTACATAAACAATCAAACAATTAAATCATCAAATTATCTATCAATAGATTTTCGTCCATGATCGTTGCTGTTCGCATTCTTTGTAGCTTTAGCTGTATGTTTTGTTGTAGAAGCTTTAGTCACAGGTTTTACTTCTTTACCTTTAGCAGGTTTAGCTTGTTCTGCTTTCACAGGTTTAGCCTTTTCTTGTTTTACCTTTTTAGGTTTCTCTTGTTTCACTTTCACAGGTTTTTTAGCATTAACTGCTGCACCTGCTGGTTTAACAAAGGCATTATTAAGGTTTGTCGCCACTTGTAATGCTACGTCAGAGTTTGGCGTAGATACGATGGATTGACCGGCTACTGTTACAGTACCACCACTGTAGGATGCAGAGCCTGGTGTAATTTGGTTGTTATGGTACAACCGTGCCAATTTGCCAGCCATGTAATACGCCCGTTCTTCCCCTGTATAGCGGCCACTGCCTGCTGGGCTATAGATATTATCGCCATTGACGTAAACGGCGCCATTAGACACGTTTACGTGATTTCCAGAGTATGTGTACATGCGGGAAATATTGTTATTTACACGATCAGACAACTTAGGATGGTTGTTTGGTGCCACTACTTGTGAAAGTCCTTCACGATAGTGCTCCCCAACCTTGTTACGTAGAACCGCCATAGAACCAGCTGCACCGCCCACATTATATGGAGATTCACTTAAAATCTTGAAGCCTAGTTCATCGGCTGCTTTTTCTTGGCTCATTGTAAATACTTGATTAGACAAATAGTTACCAGCTACGTTAGATAATAACGCGGCCCCTTCGCTACCACCAGCTGCAATACCTACAGCTGTAGACAGGCCAATTTGCTTTCTAGCGCCATTGATAATATCTTTATGCTCACCATGAGCAATTTCATGGGCCATTACATAAGCCAATTGATCATCATCAAGGGTATCCAAAGCACCTTTATTAACAGACATAACGCGACCAAGCGTTGCAAAGGCATTAAACTCTGTATCAGGGTTTGCATAGACAACGTAAGAACGTTTTACGCTAGGAGATGCCTCTAATGTTTTCAAGATGCGTTGTACGCGCGCTTGCGCTGCACTATCGTTTAAGTAACCTGTTTTCTCCTTAGTACGCGCCAAGCTTTCTTGTTGGCCTTGTTCGGAGTTATCCATTTTATTTAATGCAGTAGATACATAAGCCATGGCAACAGCGCCACCAGCCAATGTTTGTACTGCGCTAGATGCAGCATTCACAGGTGCTGTTTGCATAATAGCAGGCGCCATAGTCGCTGCCATAGCTACAGATAACGTAGCTGCTGTAAGTTTCTTGTTCATTCTCTCAACCTCTCGAATTGATTAACCATATAGTAATAAAACAAATTATCACACTAGATTTACACACTATGTATATAGTATCTCTTCATGGTAAATATAGAATGAATAATGGAACAATCATTCATCTGTCATTACTGTCTATTGATTCATCGTTACGATTATTGATCTGATGTTACTGGTTTAGCTGAAAGTACGACCGCTTCTTTACCATCTTTAGAAACGGCACCACCATGGGTATAGCCAACTACATCAAAGCCCGCCTCGGCACACTGCTCTGCGATGCTTTCATAATTTTCATTCTTACCACGAGTACAGGTAGAAAGATGAACCGTAGTAACACCTTTTTTCTTGAAAGACTCAATTTTCTTAGCTAGATCGCCACCACTATGCGTGAAACCGACCAACTCAATCTCCTCATCAGCATAACGCTCAAAAGAATCTGCTTTATTCATAAATGCTTTTAAACAACCGCCGCAAGAACAGCGCTGCATTGTATCCTCATTGACGAGAACTGCAATTTTTTTAGACATAAAACCTCCATTGAAAGTATAGTATAAACCTTAGTATAACATAGCTATAAAAAAAAGATGTATCCTAAAGCACGTTGATTAATGCTAATTATAGATAAGAATAAGCTAAAAAATAAAAACGTTAAAAGCTTATTACCCCCTATATTCCTCGTAAATAAATCTAGTAAAGATACTATTATTTAAATCCCTGACGTTTAATTTATAACAATAAATGATACAACTTGATTTCTTCTTTTCATAGACCTTGAAAGATACTTAACGACCATGAGATTTGAATAGTGATTACAAGAGTAAAATAATCTACTCATTACATCTTTGAGCTACAAAATATTGCCTTCTTATCTATATAGTTAAGGTAAGAATTTACAGTATATAAAACTATTTAAAATTGAAGTTTGATAGCATATATGCTATCATTAAAGAAAGAAGGATTGGGATGGAGAAACCTAAGTTTATATCTTATACTAGGCCAAATGGTCATAACGAGTTTGAAGAGTTTTATAACTCACTCCCTACTAAAGATAGAAATAAGTTACGTGCCACTATTGATATGATTGAAAAAGCAGGCATACATCCAGCAATACAACTTGAATGGGTAAAAAAATTGGATTCTGAAATATACGAGATACGATCAAAAATATCTTCGAACATTCAAAGAGCCTTATATTTTCACATTAGAAATAATCAATATATTAT
>NZ_DXLG01000117.1 GCF_019414865.1 Veillonella sp. | reverse complement strand
TTGTACCCCTCTATACACTATTCATTGTCAAAACATGAACAAAATGTGAATATTACTCTAATATTATAATTCTAGCTCATAAGAATTGCAAGAAAATGCAAAAAAGAAGGTATACGGCTTTTATAAGCCGTATACCTTCTTTTCTATACTGGTGCGCCTAACCGGAATCGAACCAGTGACACGCAGTTTAGGAAACTGCTGCTCTATCCTACTGAGCTATAGACGCATGTATACTTTATTATATCGTTTTTAATAAAGTATACGCAAGGCGTCCTTATTGTTGTAGGTATTGGTTATTCACTTGTTTTTGTTCTTCTGGGCTTAGGTTTTGGTAGCCTTTTGCTAATGCACTAACCCAGGATCCGTAGGCAGGATTTGGGAATACAACAAAGGTAGTACCAAAGTCTTCTTTATGTTCATCGATGATAGCATTTCTTTCAGCTAAGGTCTTACCTTTTGTACCAATTGGGAAGTCACCTGCATTATCACCCATAAACAAAATTATGCCGTACTTCTTAGTAATGGCATCAAAACGAGGTTGTTTATCAGAGTCTTTTTCGAATAGTAGTACATGTTCTTTATCGACCGATGGGAATCCTAGTTCTTTGAAGTTTTGTACTGTTACATCATAGTTAACAGGTGCATATCGGTTTGAAACGTAGAAAATTTCTACACCTTGTTTATGTACTTCATTTAGAAACTCAACAGCACCAGGCATGGCTTGCGATTTACCTTGATGCACAGCTTGACGCCACCAAGGAGCATCGAAGCGACCATTGCCATTAGCAACGCTTTCACCCATCAGTTTAGTATTATCCACTACTGTTTCGTCCGCATCAAGAACGATAGCAAGAGGTTTTCTTTGATGAGATGGATCAGTAACAGCCATCTTAACAAGATTTAGCGCCACATTGTACCCTTGATACGCTAGTGCTCTGTACTCTGCAGAGGTGCGCATCCATAAGAGTCCCATTGTTTCTGTTTCGGCTTGGTACTGCTGTTTTTGCTTCAGTGCTGTCTGCTCATCTAGTACTACTGCAGCTTTTGCCGGCTCACTGTTAGCAGCTACCGTATTCGTAGCCGCTATACTATTAGTCGGTCGAGTTGATTGAACCTGCGCTACCATCGCTGTAGGAACTACAGGATTTGCCTTCACTGTCGTCGGAGAATCCGCCTGTACTACGGAACCTACGCAAAGACTACCGCCAAGGCAAGCCACCCCTACATACCATGCTAAACTACTACGTTTCATAATTGCCTCCTATCCACATGTGCTCTCTGTATACATACAATACACAATGTAATTCTACATAGGTATACGAAAGTCCTCTATAGCTTTATAGGCTATCTGTGTATTTTAATCGATTTACACAAGAACTATGCTATAATACAGCTGTTGATAGTATTAGAGAGTTCTTATAAAAAAGAGGTATATGTAATGAAAGTATGTAAACGATCAATTATTACCAGTTCACTATTAGCTGTATTGGCTATATCATCTGCGTACGGGGCTACACCAGTACAGCCAAGTGAAAGCACAGACGCTGCAGTAGTTGATATGGATTATTCTAATATTCCAGAGTTAAAAAAATCTATCGAAAGCGCAACACCTGCTATGGTGCAATCTACGCTTGATGCTTCTAAGGGAAAACCTACTAAAGATAAGCCCATCTATTCAACGGTGACTATGTCTGGTAACCGTATTGTATCTGTAAAAACTTACAAAACTAAAGAAGAACAAGAAAAAGCCATGTTAAAAGAGCGTAAACGCTTAGACAGGGTCACTGCTGAACGTCAGGCTAAAAGAAAAGACGAAACACGCACAGATATGCTAAAAGGTTTAACACCAATACCGTCCTATCCACCTGTAAGCGAAACACGCGTATTACAAAGCGAAATGTTCTCTAGACCATTCGGCAGACAACTAGATTTGCGTTTAGTAGAGGCCTATACACAAGATTATGACAAGGCCAAACCTGGCGATATTTATGTCTATGCAGATTATGTGGACTACACATCTAAACAGCTATTAGGTGAAAAAGATGGTACCACTGCTATTTCAGCTATGATTCTACGTGTAATCATGAGAAAAGACGAAAACAAGGCTTTCAGCATTGATGTAAATGCGTACTTCATAAATCCAACAACACATACCATTTCCATAAGTCGGTCCGAAGATGTAAAGGGTATCGATATCAAGAAAGAGGAAAGAGCTGAAGCTGTATTTAAACTACCATCACACCAATTACAAGCCGGCGATCCACAGTATGAAATCGCTAAGCTTATGTATCAGGACCTAACAAATAAAAAATTTGATTAATAATATTTAAATACACTCACCATGACAAAAGCCCCACCTTACTATGAGCTACATAGCAAGATGGGGCTTCGTCTTAGTTTGCGGTACTATAAAAAATACCCCTTTCATAACCAATACATGGTTACAAAGGGGTATCATTTTATTTACGCTGGACGGCTCCAGTCGACTTGTACGTCGATAGCTTCCCACATGCGTGTTAAAGCTAATTTTAAGTTATCTAAAGATTCTAATGGTTTTACAGTCAACCGTTCATATGTATCAAGACCTGTAGCATGCTCGATGGCATGTTCGTCGTTCAAGTAAGCGATAACCTTATCAGCCCACTCTTGTTCAGGTAAATCTACGGACACTGTTTTTGCTTCTGTGTCATAGGACAAGAAACCATTGCTGTTGATGCCATAATGGATGGCTACACGAAATAAACTCATATCTATACCTCTCTTGCGGTAATTTTTAAACACTATATCCATATTGTAACATGAATAAATATATTAGCGAAAGTATTCAATATAAACTTTATGAGTCTATTGTATCGAGTTATATGTCTTCGTTAATGTCGCCTCCATCACTATTCTTATATAGGTCAAGGCTCTTATCCATTTTATTAGATTCTACATCCTCATTAGTAGATTGTGCATCTACTGCGGCTTTTTGTTCCGATCGCTTTCTACGCGTTCCATTGTCTCCGTGAAAGCGCTGCCATAATGCGCCACTCATAACGGCCGTTTCACCAAATTTAGACTCTAATGAATCTAATACACCAGCCAGTTTATTTTCAGTCTCATTTTTAGATGATTCGAAAAGACTATCTTGCATAGGCACCTCTTCATCGAGACCACTAACAGTAAGACCTAATAGGCGTATAGGGCCGGGAGGATTCATAAAGGCAATCCCCTTAGAGCTACAATAGTTCGATCCACTATAATTAGACTGACTATAATTAGATCCATTATAGCTAAGATTCCTAGATTTTATCTTTGTAGTAGCCCCTAGTGCTTCCACATCTTTCTTCGTCCCTTTAGGCTTCTTGCTCGTCTTATCTTGCATCAGCTTGTTCCACAAAAGCAGTGCTGTTTCAAAGAATACATGCTCATGATCAGATGGTGTATCTAATCGTTTCTGCCGTGATACAGTAGTGAAGTCATCATAGCGCACCTTAATCGACACGGTATGCCCTAACAGATTCCGTTTCCGTAACCGCTTCGATAGACGATTGGCAAAATATCTGAACTCGAGTTCAATAGCACTGCCATCGACAAGGTCCTCTTCGTAGGTTTCTTCGGCTCCGATGGATTGTATTTTACGATCTGTTTCCACAGGCCGTTCATCAATACCATTTGCCAGTTCCCATATGCGTCGCGCCTGATTGCCTACAATGGGAATGAGACTCCGTTCATCTGGCAAGGCTTGAATGTGACGCATCAAGTGAAAGCCTCCTGCTTTCAACCGTTTTTCCGTATGAGGTCCTACACCCCAAATACGTTTTATAGGCAACGGTGCTAGGATTTCTTTCTCACGACCATAGGGAATCACTACAAGACCATCTGGTTTATCTAAATCGGAGGCTAGTTTAGCTAAAAATTTATTAGGTGCTAATCCTGCCGAGATGATGAGTCCTGTCTGCTCATACACACGGTCCTTAATGGCACGCCCTAACGCTTTAGGTCCGCTATACATAGTAGACATGCCACTTACCTCAAGAAAGGCCTCATCGATAGATAGTGGCTCAATGTAGGGAGTAAATTCTTTCATAATAGAAAAAATCTGATGTGATACCTCTTTGTAGCGATCCATGCGCGGATACACATAGATACCATCAGGACATAATTTCTTAGCCCTTGAAATAGGCATGGCAGAATGAACACCGAATTTACGAGCCTCATAAGAGCAGGTAGCAACGACACCACGTGAAGAAAGACCACCCACGATAACGGGGTGGCCTTTATATTCTGGATAATCCAGTTGTTCGATGGATGCGAAGAATGCATCCATATCAACATGCATAATCCAACGTCTCATTGTTACGCTTCTTTTTCGTGCTCAGAAATACGGCAGTATTTAATTTGCGCACAAATGCATTCATCCTTAGATTTATATAATTGAGGGATGATTTCTAGAATGTCGCCAAACGTAGCTTCGTTAATGGAGTAACGTGTCCATAAGCCATTACGTTGAGAGTTAACTACACCTGCATCAATTAAGATTTTCATATGGTAGCTCAACGTAGATTGGGATAAATTGAAGCTAGCTAAAATATCAGCTGCACATAATTCATTGCAAGACAACATGTCGATGATGTGTAATCTTGTTTCATCGCTTAATGCCTTAAAAATCGTCGCTAAACGTTCATAAGAAACTTCAACCATATCTTTAACTCCTCAAATCCGTATCAAAAAATGTCAATCTACTTATCGATACTATTATATACTATTTCTTAATGTAAATCTATTTTTTTCTTTATATTTGTATCTTAATAATTTATTATGAATACCAAATAATTATATATGAGTAAATTTTACCACATTATAAACTAATTTCAGCACACTAT
>NZ_DXLG01000116.1 GCF_019414865.1 Veillonella sp. | reverse complement strand
CCGCAGAGCAAACCTTATACATGGTATTTTTATCGCTCTTTATCGGTACGGTATTGGGGCTAGTTATAGCCGTTACCTTAGTAGTGACCAATCCGAATGGTATCGTTAAAAATAGTATTGTTTATACCATTACAAATACAATTGTTAATATTGTACGTTCCGTACCATTTATCATTTTGATGGTGTTTATATTACCGTTAACTAAGATGATTGTAGGTACTCGTGTTGGTACAACAGCGGCTATTGTACCACTTGTTATATTCATTGCACCTTATCTTGCTCGACTCTTTGAGAACTCTATTTTAGAGGTTAATAAAGGCATTATCGAGGCAGCACAATCGATGGGGGCCTCTCATTTTGAAGTGATTTGGCATTTCCTTTTACCAGAGGCAAAGGGTTCGCTTATTCTATCTATTACAACAGGTACTATAGGGCTAATCGGTGCTACGGCTATGGCTGGTGCTATTGGGGCTGGTGGTGTAGGTGATTTGGCCCTCACCTATGGTTATGAACGATTGAACTTCCCATTGATGTTATTTACCGTAGTTATTTTGATTATTTTTGTTCAAATTATTCAAACAATAGGTAACTATTTTGCACGTCGTGCGCGTCGTTCCTAATTTGATGAAATAGATTTTAGTTATATTGATTGTGAAAGTATAGGAGAAAATACTATGAAATTTAAAAAGCTTCTTGCCCTTGGTGCGGCATTAGTATTTAGCGTAGCTTTTATCGCAGGCTGCGGTTCTAATAATAGCGATAATGGTGCAAAAAAAGAGTTAACCTACAGTAAATCTCAAGGTCCTTACTCTGAATTATTTGAAAAAGGTGTAAAACCAATTTTGGAGAAACAAGGCTATACCTTTAAAGGCGTAGATATGTCTGATTTGGTACAAGCTGACCAAGTGTTAAGTGATGGTGAGGTTGACTTTAACGTTGAACAACATACAGCATACATGAAAAATTTTAACGAAAAACAAAATGGTCATCTTGTAGCATTAACACCAATTCCAACAGTACCAGCAGGTATCTTTAGTGGTTCTAAAACATCTTTAGATCAAGTGGCAGATGGCGACACTATTGCTGTACCTAATGATGCATCCAACATGGCTCGTGCTTATGCGTTATTGCAAAAAATCGGTTGGATTAAGCTTAATCCTAACAAAGATTTAGCAACAGTAACTCAAGCAGATATTATTGAAAATCCTAAACATCTTAAATTTACAGAAATGAAATCCCTTACAATTCCGTCTGTACGTACTGACTTTGATTATATCGTTATTACAGGCGCTATTATCTATAATGCAAAAATTGATCCTAAATCTGCATTGGCAAATGAAGACGTATTGCCACAATGGTTATTACAACTCGTAGTTAATGAGAAAAACAAAGATGCACAATGGGCAAAAGACATCGTAGCAGCTTACCACTCTCAAGAATTCAAAGACTACATGGAAAAAAATAACAATGGCCTATGGTTCGTACCAAAAGGTGAATAGAATATAATAATGTGATATATAGGCACGAACAGCTATATAGGAATAAATAAAAGAACCCCTAATAAGTTTTTACTTATTAGGGGTTCTATTTATATGAGATAACATGAGGATATTATAGGTTGATACAAGGGGGGCCTTTTGTAGAGTGACTTATACTGTCATGCCCGCCGCATCGTTTTCATAGAGTTCTTTATAGTGACCACCACGCTCTATCAGTTTGTGATGTGTCCCTTGTTCCACAATGGTGCCGTTTTCTACTACTAGTAGGATGAAATTTATTACTAAAAGTTTATTATCAATTAATAAGTATTATGATTAAGTTTATATCATCTTATTAAAATTTTTGATATACTAAATAGGCAATTTTTGCAATTTTTGTTTTGAAGTAGTAAGGAGAGTTTCTAATGAAGTTGAATTGGAAATTATTCGCACCGCTTGTAGTAGCTATTCTTGTATGGCTCATCGGTGCTCCTGAAGGTCTTAGCGCAAATTCTTGGATTTATGTAAGTATTTTCGCTGGCCTCGTGGTAGGTTTGATTTTAGAACCAATGCCACCAGCTTTCATCGGTATCATTGCTGTTACCGTATCTATGTTGTTTAAGGTTGGTCCTGCCCCTGTGGTAGATAAAGCAACCGGTGTCGCTAAGGCGATTACTGATGCGCAAGCTATCAGCTGGGGCCTTAGTGGTTTCTCTAATGCCATCGTATGGTTGATCTTTGCCGCTTTCATGATTGGTATTGGTTATGAAAACTCTGGCCTTGGTCGTCGTATTGCTTTGTTCCTTGTAGCAAAGCTTGGTAAGTCTTCCTTAGGTCTTGGTTATGCCATTGCTATTACGGACCTTGTGTTGGCTCCATTTATTCCAAGTAATGCGGCTCGTTCTGGTGGTACGATTTATCCAATCGTATCTAGTATTTGTCCGATGTTTGATTCCTATCCAGATAAGAACCCTCGTAAAATTGGTTCCTATTTGAACTGGGTCGCGTTGGCAACTACATGTGTGTCTAGCTCTATCTTCTTGACCGGTGCAGCGCCAAATCCATTGGCTCTAGAATTGTCTGCTAAATCTGGTATCGTAGCGGCGAACTGGGGCACATGGTTCCTCGCATTCTTGCCAGTAGGCCTTATCTTGTTCATCATCACTCCATTGTTGACCTATGTATTCTGCAAGCCAGAGGTAAAAGGTTCCCCTGAAATTGCAGCCTGGGCAAAGGATGAGTACAAGAAACTAGGTTCCATGACACGCAGTGAAATCTTCATGGCCTTAATTTCTGTATTGGCTCTTGTGTTGTGGATTGGTGCTTCTACATTCAAAGTAAACCCTACAACAACAGCTTTGATCGTTATTATTTTGATGATTTTCACTAAGATTATGACATGGCAAGACTTCCTTGCTAATAAACCAGCATGGAATGTTTTAACTTGGTTCGCTACACTCGTACCTATGGCTTCCGGCCTTAAAAATGTAGGTTTCTTGGACTGGCTTGCTAAATCTGCAGGTGGTTCTTTAGTGTCTCTAGATCCTACAATGGCAGTTTTAGGTTTGTTATTAGCATTCTGCTTGCTTCGTTACTTCTTTGCATCCGGTACTGCTTATGTAACGGCTATGGTAGGCTTATTTGCTACTCTTATTCTTCAAATTCCTGGCGTTGACCCAGCGCAAGTTATGTTGATTCTTTTAGTACCAATGGGGATTATGGGTATCCTCACACCATATGGTACTGGTCACAGCCCAATCTGGTTTGCTAGTGGCTATAATAAAGGCCCTGAATTCTGGAAATTAGGCGCTATCTTTGGAATTATCTACCTCGCTATCTTTATCGTGGTGGGGATTCCATGGATTCAGTTCGTAATGCCACTTTTAGGATAACTTTCCGCCGCCATATGTCTCTCTGCGCTCCATTCGCTGCAAGTCGCTAGATAGACATATGGCGGCTTCTTCTATCTTAAAATGGCAATGCTCGCTTTAGCGGGCAAGTCGCTTTGATATAGCTCGACAAATCTAAAAAAATAAATATAATGGTGATATGATAGTAAATTTCTTACCTAGGTTTTTTGCTGGAGGTTTTTATTATTATGTCTACTTCTGAGCGTGTTGTGCAGTCAATTTTATATGAGCTTGGTTGTATTTTAATTGGTTGTTTGGTAATGCAGTTTGTTCCGCATGAGGGGCAGCCTTTTTTATTGATGGTTATTTTTTCCTTACTAGCTATGGTTTGGAATTTTGTGTTTAACTGGATTTTTGATAAACTAGTACCAGGTGATCGATTAGCGCGGGGGCCAATTATCCGTACAATCCATGCCGTATTGTTTGAAGGTCTATTTATGCTTGCTACTGTACCGATTATTATGTACATGATGCATATGACCTTTTGGATGGCTTTTATGACGGATATAACGATGACATTGGTTATCTTAGGTTATACGTATGTGTATAATTGGGTGTATGATCGAGCGCGTCTATATTTTGTAGAGGCTTAATTTGAAATATGAGGTAGGTACCTCTTGTAAAATCTATATTGTATAGTAGGAGGTTCTTATGTCTACAAAGTCTATTACGGGCACAGGCCTATTATTGGCCGTAGCCTTGTTGGCGCAAAGCTTGCGCCTCATTTTCCCCTTTATTCCTAATCAGGTGAGTATGTTCCTCATCGGTTCTATTACGTCCGCCACCTTTGTACTCGCCACATGGCGCTATGGATGGAGGAATGGCCTAGTTATTGCTTGGATTGCACCAGTGGTGGCGCATTTACAAGGCATGTTGCCGTTGCCGCCGTTTATTTTGATTACGGCTCTTGGCACGACTGCCTACGTATTTGTAGCGCACTGGTTACAACATAAACCTAAGGTATTGCTTATTATCGTGGCGGCCTTGGTAAAAGCTGGTGTTCTTTTTGGTGGTTATTCCTTGTTCTTTTCTCTATTCCAATTTCCACCGAAGATTGTAAATACTATGTTATTCGTATCTAGTTGGCCTCAATTGGTAACATCTTCTTTGGGCATTATTTTGGCTCTACTTATTACAAAACGTACTAAAAATTAGGCTAACTTAACTTAAAGTTATGACAACCCATTCAAAATAGATATGACTTTTTAAGGGCACTCATGCAGTATGAGTGCCCATTTTTGTTGACCTTAGTCATTGTCTACTTTTATAATTAACATATTGTATACAAATATGAGGAGTTGAATGGAATGAAATTTAATACAAAATGCGTTCATGGCAGCGGTAGACCAGATAGCACTGGTGCAATTTCCCCTGCAATTTATATGTCTAGTACATTTTCCCATCCAAAGTTGGGTGATACAACAGGTTATCAATATACGCGTGAATCTAATCCAACACGGGACCGTTTGGAACAATTGATTGCAGGCCTTGAAGATGGTAA
>NZ_DXLG01000115.1 GCF_019414865.1 Veillonella sp. | reverse complement strand
GAATATATGATGAATATATGATGAATCTATGTATATCAAATATTTCACATAAAAAAAGACGACCCAAGTCGTCTTTTTTATGTTATTGATTGCCACCAAGTTGTGCTAATTGTTCAGCTGCACCACTGTTTGCAATAATTTCTGCGCCTTGTCCAACTGGAGTATTCAATGGAACACCTGTCAATTGTTCAAGAGCTGCAATGCTAATATTGTAATTGTAAAGAGCTTGTACATAGTTATTACGAGCATCTGTTAATTTAGTTTCCGCATCGAGTACATCAAGGTTTGTACCAACCCCCGCACGATAGCGAAGTGTAGCAATACGGAAGCTTTCTTGACCTTGAGCAACTGCAGTTTGAGTGCTTTGAATTGTTTGCTCTGCAGAACGCAAGTTCAAGTATGCTTTTTGTACTGCTAATAATACAGCATCAACAGTAGCTAAATTAGCCTCTTTCGCTTGTTCAAGTTGTGCATTTGCTTTTTTAATTGCATTTTGTGTTGCACCACCATCCCATAAGCTCCAAGATGCAATAGCACCTACACTCCAGGATTTTGTGCTTGTTCCGAAGTAACCATCTGGATCGGCGTAACCACGACCAGCTTTTACAGCTACCGTTGGCAAGTAGCCAGATTTAGCAGATTTTACAGCCTCTTCTGCAGATTTTACATCAAGAGCAGATTTTACAAGGGCGGAACGATGAAGTAGAGCATACGCCTTAGCTTGTTCCAATGTAACATTGTAAGGTTTATATTGTAAGTCATGTTCTGCTGTATTAATAGCTGTTTGTACAGGATATGCAATGACTTGATTCAAGCTAGCCTCTGCTAAATTTGCAGAATTTTGTGCTTTTACAAGATTTGTTTCAGAATCAGCAAGATTTGTTTTAGCAGCCAATACATCAGAACTTGCTACCAAACCAACATTATATTGAGCTTGCACATTTGTTACATGACCTTGGTAATCTTTAACAGCTTGTTGAGCCACATCAACAAGATTACGATTCATGATCAATGTATAGTAGCCACTAATAGCATCATATTTTGCTTGTTGCAATGCTTCTTCATAGCTAGCGCCAGTGCCTTCACGAGTATAACGTGCAGAATCAATACTTGCATCGAGTTGAGGATTAAATACAGGAGCACTAATGGAGAAGTTATGACTACCAGATTTACCACGGCCAGTGTCACCGCCTGTTTTTTGAGCAGACCAACCATAGCTAACACTAGGGTTCTTGCCTGCTGCTACTTGGCTCACTGCAGATTTAGCAGCTTCATAACCCCATTTAGTTTGTTTTGCAGTACGGTTATTCGCCAATGCTAAATCTATGGTACGAGACTCATCGAGGTCCAATTTGCTCTCATATGTTTTGCTATCTTGAACAGATTTTTCAGCTAATTGCTTTTGTGTTAATTGAATCGCTTCTTTTTGATATTTGCTTAATTGGTCTCCATTATTAACGGAAGTTGTAACTACATCAGCAGCCATTGCACCTGTAGTAGCCAAGGAGAGCATTACACCCAAGGATAAAACCTTTTTATTCATAATATGTACCTCCATACTCACCTAAAGTGAATGTATTAGTCTTTAAAATACTTGTTTGATACCAAAGTAGGTACCACCATTCGTGGAACCGAATGGTCTGGTCATTTGAATAACCCCATAAGTATCTTTATGTAAACGTATATCACTACGAATACGATATTTACGATTGTTAAGGTCATATACCGCTGCAGACAATGAAACAGGACCACGCAAATTATAGTCAACGCCAAGTCCTAATTCACTTTCAAAAATACCGCCCCGTACTAGCCATTTAGAGCTAATGAATCGACCGGCATTTAAATCGAATTTAGTGCCATCACCGATATTGGAAAGGCCAAGCTCAGCCATACCTTTATCATTATAAGCACGAACGCGACCATTGATGCGGAATTCATCATCTGTTGTGTTATATAACAAATCTACAGAAGGCTCAACTTTAGTAGATGACTTTTTTTCAACATTATTTCCATCTACTACATTTCCACTTGCATCAGTTTGATATGCTTTACCACCCATCAATTTGTTGATGCGAGCTGAAATCTGTGCCGTATTATGTAATGTTTCCTTAATATTTTCCTGTGCTTTAGGATCAGTTACAGTAGACTCCATAGAACGAGCCATATTATCTACACGATCCGTAGTTTGTTTTAAGTTAGTCAAAATAGCACGCATATCATTGCCTGCATTACCATCTGCATTAAATTGTTGAGCAGCTTGATTTAGCTGTGCCGTTACATCAGCCATATTTTGTGTAATCGCTACAGCATTATCAGCCATCGTTGCCGTAGATTGCAAGGAATGCTTAAGTGCATTTTGCGTTGCTGGATCACCAATAATATTATTAATAGATTGCAACATTTTTTCGGTGCCATCCATTAGTTTTTGAGCGCTTTGCATCGCTTTATCCATAGCGTCTGCACCTTCGCCCTTAACAGAGTCACCATCTTGTAAAAACACCTTAGATTGACCTGGTGAAATTTGAATAAATTTATCACCTAAAAAACCATCTGATCCCAATGTGAACGTAGAATCACTTGGAATTTGTGTTTTTTCATCAAGCTTCATTTTTACTACAACACCATGCGGAGTAATCTCGATATCAGAGACATTACCGATGGCCACACCTGAATATTTAACTTGATTGCCATTTTTTAGGCCATTAACTTGAGCAAAATCGCCAATAATCGTCATTTGTGGCTTAGCCCATATATCAATGCGACCTACAAAAAGTATTCCCGCAATAAATAGAGCTATACCTATTATTGTGAAAGCCCCTACCTTGGCCTCCGTCGTCCACTTCATTACACATCTCCCATCGCAGATACATTAATTGGTTCTGCTTCACCATGAATAAACTGTTGTACCTTTTTATTTGTAGAATTCTTAAAGTCTATTGTATCAGAAATTTCCACAAATTTCCCCTTATCAAGTAAAGCTATGCGATTTGCCACGTAAAACGCGGATTGCATATCATGTGTTACTACAATAGAAGTACAACCAAGCCGTTGTTGCATCCCCTTAATTAGCATACTAATCGTACCAGATGTAATAGGATCCAAGCCGGATGAAGGTTCATCATAGAGGATTAAGCTTGGGTCTAGCGCTATGGCGCGAGCTAAGCTAACGCGCTTTTTCATACCGCCTGACAATTCGTTAGGCATATAGGATTCATACCCTTTCAAACCGACCCAATCTAGTCGCTCTGCTACAATGCGTCGTATCTCATCGTCGCCTAAGTCCGTATGTTGACGTAAGCCAAAGGCCACGTTTTCGCCTACCGACATAGAATCAAACAGAGCAGAGTATTGGAATACCATCCCCATTTTTCTTCGTACTGTATTAAATTCATCTTCAGATAATGTTGTAATATCTGTGCCATCTACAATAATCTGTCCCGATGTAGGGCGCTGCAAGCCAATTAATAATCGAAGCAATGTACTTTTACCACTGCCACTACCACCTAATATAACCAACGTCTCCCCATCATTGATAGTAAGATTAATGGAGTCTAAAATCACACGTGACTCATAGGCAACTACAACATCGCGTAGTTCTATCATAAATCCCTCTAGCGTATCTACTAATATAACAAGGTAGATAAAAAGTAATTTAATACAAATACTAAAATAATACTAGTTACTACAGAACTAGTTGTGGAAAAGCCTACGGCTTCTGCGCCCATTTTAGTTTCCATCCCCTTATAGGAGCCTACCAATGCAATAACAGCACCAAACACACTGGACTTAACTAAGCCTAATGTGAAGTCTGAAATAGTAGAAAACATTTGAATAGAATCTAAATAGGTACTTGGCGCTAAACCCTTAATTGCAGTAGCCACAAAGTAACCACCTGCAATGCCAATTACTACACCATAAAACGCCAATATAGGCACCATAATCATACATGCTACTACACGAGGTACCACAAGATAACCAATAGGATCGACGGCCATAACACGAAGCGCATCGATTTGTTCGGTTACCTTCATTGTACCAATTTCAGCCGTGATAGCAGCACCAACACGGCCAGCTAATACTACACCTACCAAGATAGGGCCTAACTCACGCCCCATAGCAACAGCCATAAGACCACCTACAGTGCTTTGTGCACCATATGTAATCAATACATCTGTAATCTGTAAGGTCATAACTGCACCAGCAAAGAGTAACGTTAAACTGATAATCGGCAACGAATCTACGCCTAAGTGAGCCATCTGCTGAAACACATGCCACAGATTAATCATTTTCAGTTGTCTAATTGTGTGCCACACCAATAATGTAGCACTCCCCATCTGTGATAGGCCGTTCATTACAGCTCGTCCTATCGATTCTAGCCAATTCAACAGTTTAGCCCTTTCCCCTTACATTTTCAGCTTATTCAGCTGCATTAGTATCATTTACTTTAGATTCATCCTTTTTATCAGGTGTTTTTTGGTCTTGTTTATCAGATTTTTTCACATCTTGTTTATCAGACTTTTTCACATCTTTTTTACTGGATTTATCCTTTTTGGATTGGTCTTCCAATTCTAATTTATGTTCCATCTTGCTTTGATTTTTAACTTCTTTTACGCGTTTAGCTAATGCTTTATCGCGATCGGCTGGTTTCATAACATGAATTGTAAATTGACCATCACCTTGAACGATGTATTCCGTATCAATAGCAGTTTTTTCTATTTGATTATCATCGTCCTTACTAGAACTCAAATCTTCTTGACCTGTTTTTTTCTTTACATCCCCTGGCATAGGTTTTGATTCCACATCTTTAAGTTTAGCTTTTTTAACAGATTGGGAACCATCTTCATCAACAAGACTAATGCCATCTTCTAAAAACTCTACAACGATTTGATTATTTGTATCAGT
>NZ_DXLG01000114.1 GCF_019414865.1 Veillonella sp. | reverse complement strand
ATATATAGGGTCATCGATGTGTTATAATAAATTGTTAGAAAGAAATTAATTATATTTATATAGAAAGAAGGGACAGCATGGAAATAAATAAGGTTTATTCTGGCTTTCGCCTTGACCGCATTGAGCGCATTGATGAGATCAATGGTACCGCTTATGAAATGAAGCACGAAAAGTCTGGTGCTCGCTTAATTTATATCGATTCACCAGATTCTAATAAAGTATTCAATATTGCTTTTAGAACAACACCTCATAATAGTACAGGTGTAGCACATATTATGGAGCACTCCGTTCTATGTGGTTCTCGCAAATTCCCATTAAAAGAGCCATTTGTTGAACTTGTAAAAGGTTCTTTAAATACGTTCCTAAACGCTATGACATATCCGGATAAAACGATGTATCCTGTAGCGAGTAAGAACGATAAAGACTTCCATAATTTGATGGACGTATATCTTGATGCTGTATTCTACCCACGTGTTCGTGAAGATGCAGAAATCGTAATGCAAGAGGGTTGGCATTATGAGCTCGAAGATGCAGACGATGAACTTACCTACAAAGGTGTTGTATTCAATGAGATGAAGGGTGTTTACTCATCTCCTGACTCTGTATTAGAACGCCAAATGATGCGTGAGCTTTTCCCAGATACTACTTATGGCGTTGACTCTGGTGGGGATCCGGATTATATTACAGATTTAACATATGAAGAATTCCAAGAGTTCTACCGTGTTCACTATCATCCATCCAATAGTTATATCTTCTTGTATGGTGATATGAATATTGAAGAGCAATTAGCTTTCTTGAATGATGAGTACTTAAGTCATTTTGATGCTATTGACGTTCATACGGAGGTAGCTCTACAAGCTCCATTTACAGAAGGTAAAGTAGTGAGCTATCCATATAGTGTAGGTTCTGAGGAGCCAACAGATAATCGTACATTGCATTCCTTTGCGTATGTATTGCCTGATGTAACACCTGAACATAGCTTGGCATTTGAAGTGTTAACACATGCTTTGTTAACATCTCCTGCAGCACCTCTTAAACAGGCGCTGGTGAAAGCTGGTATTGGTTCTGATATTAGTGGCTACTATTTAGATAGCATTCGCCAACCTATGTGGACAGTACAAGCTACAGGTTCTAATCTAGATAAACAAGCTGACTTACAGCGTATTGTAGAGTCTACATTACAAGAGTTATGTGATAAGGGCTTAGATAAAGAGTTATTAGAAGCTTCTTTAAATAGCATTGAATTTGCTCTTCGTGAAAGTGATTTTGGTGGTCGTCCTATCGGTTTAGCCTATATTATTCGTATGATGGATAATTGGCTATACGATAATGATCCATTGGAATTATTACATTATGAAGAGGCATTAGCGAATATTCGAAAAGGCTTAGCTGGCACATATTTCGAAGATTTAATTCGTCATTCCATCTTGAATAATAACCATAAAGTTCTTGTATCTATTTATCCTGAACGTGGTCTTCAAGAACGTAAAGATGCAGAGGTTAAAGAGCATTTAGCCACTTTAAAAGCTAATATGACCTCTGAAGAAATCGACGCAATTGTAGAGCAAACAAAACGTCTAAAAATTCGTCAAGAAACACCAGATAGCGATGAAGCGCTAGCATCTATTCCTTTGCTCGAGTTGTCTGATTTAAATCCTAATATTGAAGCCGTAGAACGTCGTGAAAGTAAAATTGGCAATACTACAGTTCATTTTGTACCTACTTTCACAAAAGGTATCAATTATGTGGGATTGTACTTTAAATTAAATTGCCTCACTGAGGAGGAACTATTCTACGCTGATATTTTAAGTGATATCCTCGGTCGTATTGATACTTCTGAACGCGGTTATGAAGCACTGGCTAAAGATATTAATATGAATTTAGGGGGATTGAGTTCTGATATTACGGCTATTAGTAAAGATGGTAAGCGTGATGAATTTACGCCTCTTATGATTGTACGTGCGAAAGCATTACATTCTAAATTACCTGATTTATGTCGCTTGATTAATGAAGTCGTAAAAAAAGCAGATTATAGCGATGATCAACGTTTGACTGAACTTGTTCAAGAAAGCAAAGCCATTTGGGATAATGAAGCATTCCGTCGTGGTAATTCCATCGTGAGTCAACGCGTTATGGCTCAAGTATCTGCTGTTGGTAAGTTTAGAGATAATGGTAATTTAGGATATTATCAAAAAATTAGTGAACTAGCATCTAATCCTGCAGCATTGCCATTGTTACCAGAAAAATTAGCTGAAGTAGCTCGTAAAATTTTCCGTGCTAACAATGTAGATATTATGTTTGTTGGTGAAGAAGGCGAATTAGAAGCCTTTGAAAACCTTATGAAACCTTTCGTTGAAACTTGGGATACTACAGAATTGAGTGATGATGTATTACAAATCACTCGTCTATCTGGCAACGATGGTATTGTTACAGCTGGTAAGGTTCAATACGTAGCACAAGGTGGTAACTTCATCGATCATGGTTTCAAACATGTTGGTCCAATGAGCGTGTTAGAAACGATTTTACGTTATGAATACCTTTGGATTCGTATTCGTGTACAAGGTGGTGCTTACGGAGCATTTGCCAATTTCTATGATGATGGCAATATGATTTTCTGTAGTTATCGTGATCCTAACTTGTTAGAAACTTTAGATGTATATAAAGAGTTGCCTCAATACCTTCGTGACTTCACATTGACTGACCGTGAAATGCGTAAGTATATTATTGGTACTATGAGTTCTTTAGACTTGCCAATGACACCTGCGTTGCGTGGACCACGTGCAATGGGGATGTACTTCAGTGGTGCTAAATTAGAGGACAAAGTAGAGTTCCGTAAACAAGTAATCGCATGTAAGCCAGAAGATATTGTTGCATTAGCAGATGTGGTAGAACCTGTATTGAATGATAATCATATTTGCACAATGGGTAACGAACAAAAGATTAAAGATGCTGGTAAAGTGTTTGATAACATTGTGTCTTTAGGATAAATAAGTTTATATCAATAAATGATATTGCTTTAGTTTTACTTTGACATATCTTCGGATGTATAAGTGGCATATTCTTAATGGATGTGCCACTTGTTTTCTGCTATAGGAGAGTTCTAATGAAAGGTAGATTTGCGCCTAGTCCAACAGGATATATTCATCTCGGTAACGTGTGGATAGCACTTTTATCATATATCTCTACACGCCAACAAAAAGGAAAGTATGTTGTACGGATGGAGGATATAGACCTTCAACGGTCAAAGCGAGAACTAGGTGAAGCTTTACTAGATGATTTAGAATGGCTTGGCTTTGAATGGGATGAAGGACCTCGTGTAGGTGGGCCAGAAGTATCTTACTGGCAAAGTGAAAGACAAACATATTATGCAGACATATTAGAATATCTCGCATTAGAAAAACTAATTTACCCTTGCTTTTGTAATAGAGCGCGACTACAATCTATAGCTTCTGCACCTCATGTAGGCGAAGTGGTGCATCGTTATGATGGAAAATGTCGACATTTACGTGATTTTGAAATACAAGAGTTATGTAATAGCAAAGAACCATCCTTGCGCCTTGCTATAGATTCTTGTGATCTTGAGTTTGATGATCGATGGCAAGGTAAGCAGCATATTCATTTGGAAGGTGAACTAGATGATTATGTATTACGTCGTGGTGATGGTATGTACGCATATAATTTGGCAGTCGTATTAGATGATATAGCTATGGGAATAACTGAAGTGATTCGAGGCGATGATTTACTCGATACAACGGGACAGCAATTATATTTGTATAATACATTACAACAATGCTATCCCCATAAGAATATAGTGGTTCCTAAGTATGGTCATGCCCCACTTTTGGTAGATACAGATGGCCATAGACTTTCTAAACGCCAAAAGAGTATTACAATCCGTGAATTACGAGAACAGCAATGGTCAGCATCTAGAATTTTAGGAGAGTTAGCTGTTGCAGGCGGGCTTATAGATGGTGCTATGTATAGTCATCCACAAATAAGCCTTTCTGATTTAATTCATTTAGACCTATCGGTTCCTAGTTTGAGGCAAAAAACAATTGTCATTGAATGATAATAGATACATTGATTTTAGTTCTGAAATGTTTGCTAAAAGCGTATAATTCTTTAACTATAAAATTCGATACATTACATTGACAAAATTCGATATTTATTTATAATAGTATATAAGAGGTGGTTGAAATGACAATTCAACAAGCTTTAGATCAAAAGGTGTGGGCCGTTATTGGAGCCACTGATAAAACCGAAAAGTTCGGCTATAAGATTTATAAATGTCTTAAAGATCACGGATATGAAGTATATCCAGTTAATCCTAATGTTGCAGAAGTAGATGGAGACAAATGTTACTCTAGTCTTTCTGCACTTCCTGTTGTACCAGCTGTTGTGGATTTTGTTGTACCAGAATCAGCGGGTTTAGCTGCACTTGATGAATGCAAAGAACTTGGCATTTCAACTGTGTGGTTACAACCAGGAGCGGATAAACCATCTGTTGTTGAAAAAGCACATGCTTTAAACTTGCATGTCATTCAAGATTGTGTATTAGTTCAATTACCGTAGGAGGGTATAATGAGCGAATTAAAAGAATTAAAAACTGCTGAATATCAAGATTTAGTAAATCAAGGTGGCGTAACTGTTATTGATTTCTGGGCTCCATGGTGCGGTTATTGCGTACGTATGATGCCGATCATCGAAGAAATTGCAGGTGAGCTTGAAGGTAAAGCTAACTTTGTAAAAGTAAATGCTGATGAAGAACCAGAATTAGCACGTAATTTACAAGTTGAAGTATTGCCTACATTTGTTATCTTAAAAGATGGCGAAGTAGTAGATCGTAAAATTGGTTTCTTGCCAAAAGGCGATCTTCAAGGTGCTATTGAATCTAAATTCTAATAATCTGAATAATTCTATATAGAT
>NZ_DXLG01000113.1 GCF_019414865.1 Veillonella sp. | reverse complement strand
TTTCACCATAAATGTAAGTGCTGTACAGATCGAAGTGCCAGCCGGACAGCCGCCTATGCCTGGGGCAGATGCGAGCATTCCTGCCAATGCGTATGAGAATTATCGTCATATTAATAAAGTAGGGGAGCAGAATGCAGAGGATTATAGTGAATTTATAAAATCACAACCTGTAAATCCTACATCTGGGATGGATAAGTTGTATCGAGAACGCCCTGGTTTGGCTAAGGCGTTGGAGTTAGCAAATTCTTCTCAATCTACCGTTGTATTGCTTCATGAAGGGGATAAGAATATTCGATTATCCGTACCAAACATTAGCTTTCGTGGAGATACTGTAGAGTCTAAGTCTGGAAAAGGGCCGTTATATGCTGTGCGAAGCCTTAGTTCATTTTTAGTAGTAGGGCCGCCACATGGTAAAGCACTCAATAAATATGCTGAAGAAGAAGGGAAATATACATATCCAGGTTTGCACGATGCATCTTGGAAGCTTATGTCCAACAATGCCCGTGTAATGTATACGGAGTTTACACCGAATGATTCAAAGACTACCTATGGGATTAGTTATGGCGGTTGGGTTAATACGGAGGATCCGTATCAGGATAAATCACCGGAAGTTTTGATGAGTAATTATATTATTCCATCTATAGAATCCTTGTCTGGATTAGATAATTATAGTCGTGTTGAGCATTGGGGAAATTTCAGTTATCGTGTTCCTAAGACTGCAAAGTTAGTGAGTGAGGCTGTAGAGAATACTCAATATGATGTGAGAACCTATGAGGATACAGGGGCCAAGATACGTGTAGTGCGTACCTCCATATTGGGTGAAAAACGAGATGGAACGGTCATCAAGAGTTCCATATTATCCTTTTTGAGAAAGTATAACGATTTAGAAACACCTACACAATATGCAGTCGTATGGAATAATGGTATCGCAGGCTCTTTGATCGATTCTTACAAGCTTAATGGAGAGTCTTATCTCCGTCATGTTGTGAAAGATTCTGTGTACTTTTACAGTTATCGTATTAATTATGATGAAAGTAAGACCTCTTATACACATAAACAATGGAGAGATATAATTGAATATGTAGGCTTTGATGATGCGGTCAAACTCAGAAACGGTCCACAATGGAGAGAAGATGGAACCTATAAAGAGAAACTAGAAAGTGGACCTATATTTATTCCTTGGTATATGGAGTGGGTTAAGCTATTGAATCAATAGTGTGTAATATAGTGAATGTAGTTTGAGCTAATTATAAGAAATTTCAGGAGAGAGACTATGAAAACAAAATATATGGTTATGGGGCTTGTTATAGGCCTACAATTGGTAAGTGGTTATAGTTATGAAGCTGATGCGAGTTGGCTGAGTAAAACTTGGGACCGTCTAGAAACGAATGCCGCGAAGCAGTCTTATGATTGGCCCAAAGCTGAGCAGTATACTCATTATGAGGGCGGGCAAATTGTAGGTACTACCTTGCCAGATGAGGACATGATGGTCCTTGGTGTTTCGTTGGGTAATACCTTTGATAGTGTAAAAGCTAGTCTAGGACAGCCTACTAAAGAAACAAGTCGAGGACTTACCTATGGTGGTGTTACATTTGGGAACTTTAAAATGGATGGTGTGGGCCCTATTGTTACTTATATGATGATCGAGAATCGTGATGCTACTACACATAGAGGTATTGCCGTAGGCGATTCCATGCGAAAGGTCCTTAATGTATATGGCAGACCCGATTTAGTAGATACTAACAATCGATGGTTTTATGGGAAATACCGTTATCGAACTGATATGATGCATGGCATACAATTTGAACAAAAAGGCGATAAAGTCAGCAAGATTTTAATTTATAAATGATTATATTCTTACCATATTTATGAAAAAAGCCGAGCTTTTAATTCATAGAATTAGCTCGGCGTTTATTACTTTATTCGTATATTTATATAATATAATACTTGTTGTATCGTATATTAATACATCATATAATGTGATTAGGAGAATTAGATGAGGTCGGAAAAGTAAAAAAATAGCCCTCCGTTGCCTAGTGTAACTAGATAACTGAAAGGCCATTTCTCAAGCTTTTATGTTTTCCGAGATGAGCCTGACGCAACTACTCGTCTGACTATCTATCTATATTATAGAGTTAAAGATATATATCGTCAAATTAAGATAAACCGGAGGTCATTATGAAAGCATTTGAAACAAAAGATTATAAAGCGTTTTCTATGTTTGAGGATTGTTGGGCTCTTGTTACAGCTGGTACGCCTGAGGATTTTAATACTTGTACGGTTAGTTGGGGCAGTATGGGCAATGTATGGGGACCTAATGGTGGTGACATGTCCACGGTGACGGTGTATATCCATCCGGCTCGTTACACTCAAGAGTTTATGGCTAAATACGATACTTTTACCGTTAGTTTCTTTCCTGAAAGCTATCGCAAGGCGCTTGGTTATTTGGGTTCTCATTCGGGCCGCGATGAAGATAAGGTGGCTAATTCTGGTTTAACACCAGTGGTAGCAGGCGATGGGGTAACTTTCAAAGAAGCAGATTTAACATTTGTATGTAAAAAACTGTATGAACATCAATTTGATGAAGCTCACTTAGCGGATAACGTAAAGGAATATTATGCAGCAAATCCATCTATGTATACCCAAGTTGGCAAAGATTGCTGGGAACCACATTATATGTACATCGGTAAAGTAGTTGAGGCTATAGAGGCTTAGCCTTAAATAAGTTTTATATAAGGCCGATTTATATTTTATCTATATGTGTAGATAGACTTATGTCTAAAAAGAAATAGAGAAAGAAAAACAGCCAGTATTGCGATTTGCAGTACTGGCTGTTTTGGTTACACATCTTATTAGATTTTGAACGATGTTTTAATGGGCATGGCTCTCCTCTGTATCTGGGAATAAAATATGCTCTTTTAGTTTAAAGCTAGGATTATTGGTAGACTCAAAAAACTCAATCATATTTCGTAATTTTTGGACTTCTTCAGCATGTAAAAAACTTGGGTAAAAGATGATATAGGTAAAGCTATAGGTCCCATCATAGGATTGAAAGGTTAGGATGTGATCATCCTTATGAGGTGTATAGATGTGTGTGGATAATCCAGGAATATTATTATTCCATATAACGGAATAATTAATATAATCTGATGTTGGCTGGGAATAGTATATATTCCAGAACGTATCTAAATTAATTTTAAAATTGTAATGACCGTTTACAACAAGATTACGCGCATATGGGTTTTTAGGAATATTATTAGTAGAAACAAAGAATGTTATGTTCCCCTTTTTGTAGTATCTAATATCTTGATATTCGGTGCCCTTTTCCTCACCTATGTATATAGCGTCTTTTGGTACGCGGTATTGTACACCGTTTAAGTTTTCTATGCGTGAATATTGATTTAATTCATTTAGGTTTTGCACAGAGGGAAGCACATAGTTAGCCAATAATTTATCTGTAGGAACCTTGTTCAGAACGGGGTTGTTGTCATAATAGACAAACCCTGCATGATATAAGGGATGACGCATATTATAGCCCTTAAATTTAAAATTGATCGTGTCGATGGTAAGTGTTGCTTTCTTACCGTTTTCAACGTGAGGCATCTTCATGCTATCCCAAGTGCTGTAGGTCAAAGTTGGGTATGAAAATACAGTGCCCTTTATATCAGAAATCTGTTTTGCCGGATTTTGTTTGGCCTTGTCTAGAAAGAAGTCACGAACATTTTTATCTGTCAATTTTTCATAAGCTATTTTGGTGTTGCGCCAGTCGTAGTCTTTGAAATCTGCGTAGTCAATTTCTAAATTGAGACTTCCATTATCGGTTAAAACCCGATAGTCTTCAATGGTTCGACTTGGGTTTTTGTAACGTCCTATATCATAATCACTTTTTTGGCCCGCTACTGGGAATGAAAGCCGAATTTGGTTGTATTGGTCATGAATGGAGATGACTGTATTATGGTAATGTTGACTGCGATATATAGAGGCCGCTTTAGCATACTCAATTTCGTTTTTACTAATACCATTAGCCTTGTCTGTTAACTTTAGTGTTTCCACATAGTTTGCTACATCCTTTTCAATATCAGGATTCGTGGTTTGATAATTTATGTAGGCATCCTTTGAAATCTTCGAGTCTGCACCAGGAATATTAACATCAATGGCTCCTATTGGTGATAATATAGTGCTCATTATGAAAGCACCCGCTAATAGTGGTAGTTTTGTCATGGTAGTATCTCCCGTTTATACTCTCATATCTATTTATACTCTCATATCTATTGATACTGTCATAATCCATTGGTTATGGTACTAAGTATAATTATATAACATAATACTTATTGTATTGTATATTAGTGCATTATATAATTGGGTTACGATAGTTATACGAGGTTGGGAAATAAGATAAACCGGAGGTTATTATGAAACCATTTGAATCAAAAGATTATAAAGCATTTACTATGTTTGAAAAGCGTTGGGCTCTTGTTACAGCTGGTACACCTGAGGATTTTAATACTTGTACTGTTAGCTGGGGCAGCATGGGCAACATGTGGGGCCTAGTTGGTAACGATCTTTTCACGGTGACTGTGTATATTCATCCAGCTCGTTATACCCAAGAATTCATGGCGAAATATGATACGTTTACCGTTAGTTTCTTGCCTGAAAGCCAACGTAAGGCTCTTGGTTATTTAGGATCTCATTCTGGTCGTGACGAAGATAAGGTGGCTAATTCAGGTTTAACACCAGTTGCAGTAGATAATGGTGTCATGTTTGAAGAAGCAGAGTTAACTTTTGTATGCAAAAAGCTTTACGAACATCAATTCGATGAAGCACATTTAGCGGATAAAATAAAAGAGTATTATGCATCCAATCCTCCTGAATATACAAAAGCTGGCAGTGATCGCTGGGAACCACACTATATGTACATCGGCGAAATAGTTGAGGCTATAGAGAAATAGACAATCTATGTAATATACAAATAAGGCAGTCCGTCAGGACTGCCTTATTTG
>NZ_DXLG01000112.1 GCF_019414865.1 Veillonella sp. | reverse complement strand
TATCAATAGAGAAGAAAGAGACCCTTATTAGGGTCTCTTTTATTATAGGCCAGCAGCATCAATCCAAGATTGTAAATCTTCCTCTGCAAGCTCCATATCCTCTTCATATGCACCAGCCACTACAGGATACTTCGAAACCTCTACGGTGTGCAAAATTGAATCATCTCGACCATTTTTAAAGGTTCCAATCCAAATTCCAGAGAATTGAGATTCATACCACTCTACAGGCTGATCAGTTTCATTGAAGTTAATCGTAATATGACCACGGCCAAGTGTTTCTAATACTTCCACTTGTTCTTCTTCTGTGAGCCCTGTTTTCTCAATATAAATTGAATATGTCTCACCCGTTTCTCGCAAGTTTTTAAGAGCTAAACGCAACTCATTTAAAACAGCGCGAACATTACTATAATTCTCAATCATAAATACTCCTATTAGAGATACTCTTTATATCCTATAAACGCATTATTTTAAGTATTAAGCTCTGCAGTTACGCCCCATTCTTGTAGAACATGTAATACACGCTCTTTTACCTCTGGTAATACTCGTTGTACAGGCGCACTAGGTTCAAAGCCAATTTCTAATGATTCTGGTTCTACACCAATAACCACAGCATCCTCTAATGGATCCTCTTGAATAGCACGGATACGTAAAATATCTTGCATCCCTACTTCATGTACAGAAATATGCTCTGTAAAATATTGTTCTAATTCCTTATGAGGAAACTCATATATAGTTCCTGGTGCTTCTCCACCATTGATAGCATCTACAAGAAGAATTTTCTTCATTCCACGCATATACGTAAGTAGCTCCATCCCCATTGTGCCACCATCAATAATAGAAATAGCTGGTGTAAATGTGAAAGATTCTTTCAACTCTTTCACTACATGAACACCTAATCCCTCATCAGTAAGCAATATATTCCCTACACCAAGTAGAACAATTTCATTATTCCCATCATCATAAAGGCTATTTAAATCAATACGCGGACCCTCAGAGTCCGCGTATTGTTCCAAGCCACTGATGATATCAGTACTTGTATTAGTCATTATCTTGTAATTCTCTTTCTCTAGGATCGTTAGGATCACTTGGACGATATGTAGTACCAGATGGTTTATCGATACGTTCACCACGACGGCGTTTACCGTTTAGATCTTCAATATCGATTGGATCATGTGCATAATACTTCATACCGGAAACCATAGCAGATACTTCGCCGGATTCCTCCATAACGTCTTCTCGGAATGCCATGTACACGTGAACGATAGTAAAGAACAAGAATCCCCACGCAATATAGTGATGAATAATGTGAACCTTATATTCTCCACCAAATAATGTAACAACTGGTGCGAATAGGGTTCCTAGAATACCATTAGGATCCACCATTGAATACATTGTAAAGCCCGTTAAGATTTCAAAGAAAAACATTACATATACCATCATATATGCAGTTCTTGCTAAGGAGTTACGAAGCCAATGATGTTCGTGTTTTTGTGGAATCATCAAATAGTGCAATGTAGTTTCTTTAAGACCATACCAATACCGTTTTTGGCGGAATTTAGGTAATAATCTATCTCCTCGATTCCAAAGAGCTCCTGCAAATCGGAAAATAAAGGAACATGTTAAGATAACCCCTGCAATGAAATGGATACGACGCATAGTTTCCATAGAGAACCAGCCATCAATAGCAAAGGTTGGCTCTGGATTACCTGTGATAGCCGCAAATCCTGGATCACCAATATATAGACCTGTCCAGAATAATGCAGTTACGCTTAGCACCATAGTCCAGTGGAATATGCGCAGCCATAGACTAAATACGACATACGCCTTTTTGTCAGTATGTATTAACATAAGCCCACCACCCTTTATTTACACAATGCATCTGTATTGACGGAAACAATTTTTTCGCCTTTTTTATTGTATAAATGGGTTGCACATGCGAGACATGGGTCAAAGGAGTGAATTACCTTCAAGATTTCAAGTGGTTTATCTGCAATTTTTACATGTGTATCAATCATGGAGTCTTCGTAGGCACCATGTTCATTTGCTGCAGTCTTAGGACATGCATTCCATGTGGATGGTACGATACATTGATAGTTTGCAGAGCGGCCATCTTTAATGTGAATCCAGTGGCCCAAACCACCACGAGGTGCATCTACAAGGCCAACGCCTTTAGCATCTTTATCCCATGTATTTGGCTCAAACTTAGTTGTATCAGCCACTGTAGTATCACCATTTTTAATGTTCGCTACAAGTTTATCGAAGAAGTATTGGCTCATATTTGCTGCTACTTGTGCATCAAGGCCACGACATGCTGTACGACCTACCATAGTTGTCATCCATACGTGAGCAGGTACGCCCAATACTTGGGATACTGTATCGATTTGACGAACAATCATAGACTCTGCCCAAGTTGGGTCTTTAATGATACCTTGTTTTACTTTTGTATATACAACGATATATTTTGCTAATGGGCCAACTTCTGCAGTTTTACCTTTGAATGTTGGGGATTTAATCCAAGAGTATTTTTTATCTTCATCAAGGAATTCCCATTTTTCTTTTGTACCAGATTTAGGACCTGTAAACTTAGGATCTGTAACACCTTCGATAGGATGAAGAGAGCTTTTACCATCTGGATATGTGAACCAGGAGTGATCAACCTCTTCACTAAGGTATTGAGGATCCATGAAATCTTTACCTTCTAATGGAATAAATGTAGCTTTATCTACGCCTAAAGCAAAGTTTTCAACTACACCATTGGAGCGAACCACACATTTCTTATGATAATCACCATTAGAAATGCCAGAATATGTATCATCTGGGTAATCACCATAAGACATAACACGTTTTTTCGCTAGGCCACCACCATCGACCATGCCCTTTTCTACATACATTTTGCCAATAGCTAATAAATCTGGAACATAGAAATTATCCACTAGATCTTTAGCCAATGCAATAGATTGTTCTACCGCAGCAAGACGTTGTGTATTAATAGGTGCATTCATGTCATTCATTGAAATGGAGCATGGCATACCGCCAACAATGTAATGCGGATGAGGGTTTTTACCACCAAATACAACGTGTGGAATAACGATATCACGTTGACGGTCAAGAATATTCAAGTAATGGGATACGGCCATCAAATGAACCTCTGGTGGCAATAAATTATAGTCAGGATGATCCCACCATTGAGCGGAGAAGATGCCTAATTGACCAGATTCTACAATTTTCTTAACCTTTTGTTGTACCGCTGCAAAATAGGCAGTGGTAGCTTTAGGGAACTCTTTAGGATATGCAGAGTCTTTAGACGCAGTTTCAGCTGGCGCCAAACCACTTACATTATAAGTAGCTAATACATCATTTTGTAATTGTGCAGTTTTAGCTGGATCTGCACTAAGAGCTGCTACTGGGCTAACCCAGTCAAGAGCATGCAAGTGATAGAAATGTACGATATGGTCATGTACATCTAAAGAGCTATGCATGATATTACGAATATAGTTTGCATTTTTAGGAATGGTAATACCAAGTGCATCCTCTACAGCACGTAACGCTGCCAACGCATGTGTTGTAGTACATACGCCACAAATACGTTGTACGAAAGCCCAAAGGTCACGAGGATCGCGATCTTTAGCAACAAGTTCGATACCGCGCCAAGCAGTACCAGAAGACAATGCGTCCTCTACCTTACCACTCGCTTCATCAACTTTTATTTCTACCCGTAAATGACCTTCAATACGGGAAATCGGATCTACTACTACGCGTTTCATTAGTGACCTCCTCCATTATTATGTTTCTTTTCATCCCATAAGCCTTCTTCTTTTAAGCGTTTTTCTTCTTTCATATCAAGAATTTTATTACGCGTAAGAGTTGCAGCACCATGAACAATGACAGCTGCAGTGGCACCAACAGCAGCTACGGTACCGATTGTATCAGCAGTTGTGATGGTTTTAGCCAATGGAATATCTGGTAAACGTTTATAGAATACGTCATTATCCCAGAAGCCCTTTTCAGAGCAGCCAATACAACCGTGACCGGATTGAATTGGGTAGGATAACCCATTCCACCAACGCAAGTTACCACAAGAATTATATGTTTGAGGTCCACGACAACCTACTTTGTACAAGCACCAACCAGATTTGGATGCATCATCGTCAAATTTTTCAACGAATAGACCAGAGTCAAAGAAGGCACGACGATAGCATGTATCGTGAATACGATTGCCATAAAATTGTTTAGGACGACCTTGAGAATCAAGAGGTGGGATTTGGCCGAATAATGCATAATGCATAATTACACCAGTCATAACCTCTGGAATTGGAGGACATCCAGGAACTTTGATAATAGGCTTACCAGATACAACAGAAGATACAGATACTGTATTTGTTGGATTTGGTTTAGCCGCTTGAATACCACCCCAAGATGCGCAAGAACCATATTCAATGATTGCTGCTGCACCTTTAGCCGCTTCTAATAAGGACTCTTTAAATGTACGTCCACCTACTGTACAGTAAACACCATCTTCATCAAGTGGTACGCCACCTTCAACAGCCAAAATATATTTTCCTGCTTTTTCTTTGATGATTTTCTCTAAATGTTCTTCTAATGGTGCACCAGATGCAGCCGCCAAAGTATCATCATATTCAAGGGAAATCATGTTCAAAATCACATCGGATGTAAACGGAGAAGATGAACGAATGAATGATTCACTACAACCAGTACATTCATGACCATGTAACCAAATTACTGTAGGCAATTCAGTTGTTTCAGCTGCCTTAACAACGGTATCTAACATCGTTGGTGGCAAACCGAGAATAGCGGTGAGTGCTACACAGGATTTCATAAATGTGCGTCGACTCAAACGTCGCTCTTGGAAGAGTGTCCATAAACTGTTTATACGATTCTTCACGGAATATAGCCTCCTTACAACAACTTTGCGCAATATATAAATATTACTTAATAAACTACAACCATTATGATAATAATCATACTATGATAATTAATTTTACCATTCAATATATCATAGCTATTA
>NZ_DXLG01000111.1 GCF_019414865.1 Veillonella sp. | reverse complement strand
AAATATGCTTAATAAGTATATCCTAAATGATATAGGATTTCAAGTAATAAATGCTACCTATATCATTTTAACAAGCTTAGTATTTAGCCTATTATTTCTTATGCACCATAAAGCCTGCCGCTTGTTGGTTCGCCATGATGGTTACATCAGAGATTTGCAAGCGTTTAGGTTGGTTTGTTACATATAGTACAACATCGGCCACATCCTCTGGTTGGATTGCATCAATACCAGCGTACACAGATTTAGCTCGTTCCGCATCACCGTGGAATCGTACTTCACTGAATGGAGTTTCTACGATGCCTGGTTGAATGGTAGTAACCTTAATATCTGTAGCTATGGTATCCATGCGAATGCCATCGCTTAATGTCTTAACAGCTGCCTTTGTAGCGCAGTATACTGCACCATTAGGATATGCATAAATGCCTGCAGTAGAGCCCATATTTACAATATGACCTTCATTTTTATCAATCATAAAAGGTAGTACTGCTTTTGTTACATATAAAAGGCCTTTCACATTGGTATCAATCATAGTCACCGCATCATCAACAGCACTATCTTGGAAAGGATCAAGCCCTTGTGCAAGCCCCGCATTATTAACGAGCACATCGACGCCACCAAAAGCCTCGATAGCTGCAGGAACCTTGCTTTCAACATCCTCGCGACTACGCACATCAAGAACTAAAGTCTCAACACGCACGCCATATTCCTTAGACAAACGAGCCTGTACCTCGCCCAATAACTCAGCACGACGACCAGAAATCAACACATTATCGCCATGCTTGGCATAAGCCTCAGCAATACAAAGACCAATACCAGACGTTGCACCAGTGACAAAAATATTACGAGCCATAAAAGCCTCCACATCATCAATCCGTTTTATTCTAATAAGTTAATTATACCATTATGAAAATAAAAAAACTCTACCCTACCCCCTATAATCGATAAAAATAGTGTATACATTGGAGCCTTCCGCTATTCTCTAGAATGATATGCTGGCGCATCTGTATGTAAGACAAAAATATTTGAGCTCTACCACAGCTAGAAAGCAAATAGGGATACCTATTCGAAGCCGCCTTGAACGCTACACGTACCATTCCGCCCTTCCTCAAATGACATATGGACGCATCTGAAAGGAAATCGTATAGAGATAAAAAAGGATTACTGTTCCGGAAGCGACTTAACTCGCTTTAGAGCCTTCTACTATTCCCTAGAATAATATGCTGGCGCATCTGTATGTAAGACAAAAATATTTGAGCTCTACCACAGTTAGAAAATAAATAGGGATACCTATTCGAAGCCGCCTTGGGCGCTACGCGTACCCATGAAGGCTGAGGATAGGTATCCCTATGTTTTATTTAATTTGATTAGTAGAGCTCAAATACGCTAGCTTTTATTTCAGATGCGCCAACATATCATTTAACACTTCCATGCAATCCCCTACGATGCCATAGTTAGCGTGTTGGAAGATTTCTGCGTTTGGATCGTTGTTGATAGCCACGATTGTGTCAGCACCGGAGATGCCGCTCACGTGTTGGATAGCGCCGGAGATACCAAATGCCAAGTATAGTTTAGGGCTTACAGTTTTACCTGTTTGGCCTACTTGGTATGGCAATTCAATCCAGCCTTTTTCAACGAGTGGACGTGTAGCACCTACTACGCCACCGATAGCTTCAGCAAGTTCGTAAAGTTTATCGAAGTTTTCTTTAGAGCCCATGCCACGGCCACCAGCTACGATGATATCCGCTTCTTGGATATTGTAACCATCTTTGCTGAACGGAATGAAGTCGAGGCGTTTCATGCGAATGTCTTCAGGCTTGAGATCAAATTGTTCAATTTGAATACGGCCCCAGCTATCTGCAATACGTTCAGGCTTTTTAAATACGTTAGGACGTACGGAGCCCATTTGAGGACGATGGTTTGGAGAAATGATTTCTGCCAAAATATTGCCGCCCAAGGCAGGACGTGTCCATTCAACAAGGCCTTCATTGGTATCTACCGTCAAGATTGTACAGTCCGCTACAACACCGTTTTGCATGCGACCAGACATGCGAGGCGCCAAGTCACGACCGTTATTAGTAGCACCAATCAAGAGAATATTAGGCTTATGATCTTCAAAGAAGTCTGTTAAGACCTTCGTATAGCCATCCGTTGTATAGTATTTCAAAAGCGGGCTTTCAAAAACGTGAACGATATCGGCACCGTGTGCTACGAGTTCCTCTGCTTCGGTTTGAACATTCTCGCCCAATAGCATAACTTGAACGAGCTGGCCCAATTCCTTAGCGATACGGCGAGCTTGGCCGATCAGTTCATACGTAACCGGATGCACCACGTCATCGATGGTATCGGCTACGACAAAGACGTCTCTATATTCATCAAAATTTGTCACGGCCATTACCGGTCACCTCCTTTAGAACCTTCATCACCTTTAGCAGCTGCTACCGCCTTAAATTCACTAGGGGATACGCTTTCAACAGACGCAGCCCGTTGCACAGGGTCTTTTACATCTACACCCTCATCATTGTCCTCAGCCACCTCAACAGGCGCATCATTTGGCACTAATAGATGGGCAAATTTATCTGGTTTAATATGGTAAGCCAATTCGAGAACCTTTTTAGCCCCTTCCTCTATGGATGGCAACATTTCTACCTTACCGCGGAGAGGTGGTTGGTACACCTTGCGCACACGCGTAGGGGAACCGTTAAGACCGATACGGCTTTCATCAATATGCGGCATATCGCGCAATGTAACGTGAGTAATGGTATAGCGTTTCGCATAAATAGAGCTCCAAAGGCCTGGTTGGCGTGGCTCGTTGAGCTCAGCTGTCGCTGTAACCAATAACGGCAATGGAACCTCTACGATTTCATAGCCATTTTCATGTTGTCGTTTTACAACTGCTTTTTGAGCTGCTTGATCTACAGATAGTTCACAAGCATAGGTAGCTTGTGCCATACCGAGTTCCTCTGCAATTTGAGGGCCTACTTGTGCAGTATCGCCGTCGATAGCTTGTTTACCGCAGAAGATAATTTGGAACTGACGGTTCATAGTTCGTTGAATATGACGGATGGCAGATGCAATTGTATAACTTGTAGCCAATGTATCGGCACCACCGAACGCGCGGTCTGTAACGAGTACTGCATCATCGGCGCCGAGGGACAAACACTGGCGAAGCGCTTCTTCAGCCTGTGGAGGGCCCATGGATAAAACGGTTACACGACTACCTTCATATTGGTCTTTCACCGTAAGAGCCGCCTCTAACGCATGCATATCATCAGGGTTTACAATGCTAGGCAAGCCTGTGCGGATGAGATTATTTGTTTCCGGATCCAGCTTAATCTCAGATGTATCTGGAACCTGTTTGATACATACTAATAACTCCATACACTCACCCCTGTCTAAATTCTACGCCCTTAGCGTTACGCGGATATTTCCAAGTTTTTACGATTGTTTCACCACAAAGAACACGGCATGTACCGCATTCTAAGCAACCGGCGAAATCAAAGGCTAAATCGCCGTTTTCTTGCAATGTATATAGACCGGCAGGACAACCATTGACGAGCTTCATTTTCTCTTCAAGGCTAAAACCAGCGCCATCCACCAAGATATGAGGAGACGTTTCATCTACATAATATTTATTGGCGCCCAAACGCTCTTCTAATTTCATAGGGAACGCACCCCTTTCCAAGCATCACGAATCAAGGTAAATAGGCCAATGTCTCCGACACGGCGCATAATTTTTTTCATCATTGGCACTGCACCATCACCGTTTACAGTGAATACGTCGTGCATCAAATTATTAACAAATGCTGGGTATTCATTGAAAATACGCGGATGGGTAGCGAGGAATTTAGGCATATTTTTGTAACGCTTCAAGTCCTTCAGTAACCAAGAACTCTTGATTTGACGTTCATACAATTTAGCTACGCGATCCATATTTTCATCGCGCAAGGCTACGTTAACTGCATCTGCTGCGCACATACCGGACTCGATAGCAAGGTCCATACCACGAATAGTATACCCAAGATTCATACACATGCGCGCCGCATCGCCAACGATAATATAACCATTACCACCCAATTTAGGCATCGATTTATAGCCCCCTTCAGGTACGAGGTGGGCACTATGTTCTTTCAACTGGCCATTTTTCAACAATGGAGCAATTCTTGGATGGCTTGTGAAAGCTGAAAGCATATCGTCTACAGAGCGATCGGCTTTACCGATGTCTTCAAGGCCCACAACCATACCCACAGAAAGGCTATCTTTATTTGTATAAATAAAGCCGCCCCCCAATAAGCCCGAGGTCATATCACCTAGAGTAAGCCACGCCATACCGTCATCTCCAGACAACATGAGACGATTTTCAAGGTCCTCTTTTTTAAGTTTGTATACCTCTTTTACCCCTACTGCCATAGTGCTTGGATCGGTAGGAGCTGTAAGGCCTGCTTTTTCTAATAATACTGTATTAGAGCCTTCTGCGATGATAACAAGTTTTGCATATACTTCATCATCGTGGCAACGAACGCCAACAACGCGTTGTTTCTTACCTTCACCTTCAGTAATAAGGTCTGTTACCTGTACATTAGATACGAGAAGAGCACCTTTTTTCTCAGCCTCTTCAGCGAGCCATTTATCGAATTTGGCGCGTAATACTACGTAGGATTCTTCGTTCGGTTGTCCATCTTCGTAGCTGTATTCAATAGTCGTCATTTCATTGCCGGAGCCAATAGAAATACGTTCTTTTGTTACCTTACGTTCCAATGGGGCACGATCTCTAAAGTCCGGTACTAACCGTTCTAAAGAATGCGTATAGATACGTCCACCCATCATATTTTTAGCGCCTGGTGCGGTACCACGTTCAATGAGTAAAACCTTTACCCGTTGCTCCGCAAGGCGTAACGCCGCCGCAGAGCCTGCTGGGCCTGCACCAACAACGATAACGTCAAATGTTTCATTGCGATCAATTGCCATATACTCAGCTCCTTTAATCAAAGCTTAGACTTACATAAGTTCATATAGTATATATATTTCTCTATTAAGAACCAAAATACCTTTAAAAATTACCACAGAAAAATGAATATATTCTATATTTTTTAACATTGTCTTGTAAATAGCTCTATAGGAT
>NZ_DXLG01000110.1 GCF_019414865.1 Veillonella sp. | reverse complement strand
GCTTTTAGCTATACCGAAAAAATCATTCACTCCTATAGTCTTAATACTAAAATAGATAATGAAAAGACCGCCTTTACTAAGCAATATAAACTCAGTAAAGGCGGTCATCCCCAGAGTGGAGAATTCCTAACATATTTGAAGTAAGCTATATACTCACATTCTAGAGGATATCCTATTCAGTATTAAGATTTTTTAGCTTTTACATACATAGCCACTTTGTACAAGAACACACAGAGTAACAAGTACATTACAATACTGAGGTATGTTGCTTCCGGTGTTTCAACCCAGTCTTGAGCGAATACATCAACACCTGCAATACGAAGTACGGCACTGAATAAAGAACCAATGGCACCACCAGCTACGAGACCAGATGCAATTGTGCTACCTTTAGAGAAGCGAAGATCTGCCAACTCTTTATCTTTTGTACTATTTTGTACGAAGTATGCAATCAAACCACCGATAAGTAATGGTGTGTTGATTTCCATTGGCAAGTACGTACCAAGTGCAAATGCCAATGGTGGAACTTTTACCATCCACAAGATAATAGCGAATAATGCACCAGCCATGTATAGTGGCCATTGAGCACTACCACCAGTCATCATTGGTTCAATGATAGCAGCCATAGCATTCGCTTGTGGAGCATTTAATGCATGGTCCCCTACGAAGCCATATGCATCGTTCAAGAGGATCATAACACCTACAGAAAGTACGGCACAAAGAATGGTACCAACGATTTGCCATTGTTCCATTTTCTTAGGTGTAGCACCTGTCATATGAGCCACTTTAAGCTCAGACATGAAGTTACCAGCCATACCGATGGTTGTACCGATGAAGGAAGCCATCATTAGGACTGCAATCATACCTACTTTACCAGTCATACCTGCAGCTGTTAAGCATACAGCGGAGATGATAATCATGAAGATTGTCATACCAGATACTGGTTCTGTACCTGTATAAGCAATGGAGCTGATACCTACTACGGATAATAAGAAGGACATAATTAGAACGATTAAGAATGCTACGATTGTTTGGGAGAAGCTTTCAGCATACATAAAGTGGAAATATGCTGCAAATAGAACTGTACATAATAAGATGCCAGCGCCAATCCAAGATGTAGGCACGTCGCGTTGTGTACGAAGCAAGTTAACATCAACGGTTTTGGAACTGAAAATATCAAGTACTGCATTTTTAACAACACTAGCTACTACCTTAGACATATTGAGCAATCCGATGATACCTGCCATAGCAAGCATACCGATACCAATATGGCGAACATAGTCTAAGAATACTTTGCGAATAGGAGCTTCTGCAAGTGGAACTGCATGCCCATTGATTTGCATGATATGTTCCGGAGCTAAATAGTATACGATTGGAATACATACGAACCAAGAGAAGAAGGAACCAGCTGCGATAATAGCTGCATAACGCAAGCCTGTGAAGTAACCAAGGCCAAGCAACGCAGCATCTGTATCTACAGCAGCATTTAACTTAGTCGAATCTGCTAGAGCAGACCCCCATTTAAATGCGGTAGTACGGATAACCTCTTCCCACCAGCCGAGGCTGTTAAGAATAAAGTCATATACAAGAGCGATAAGACCAGAACCAAGCATGAGTTTCGCTTTGCTACCTTCATTACTCATTAGCACTTCAGCAGCAGCACGACCACTTGGGAACGGATACACATAGTGCATTTCCTCAACAAAGTAGCGACGGAACATAACGCATAATAGAACACCAAGTACGCCACCAAGGATAATAGGAATCGCCATTTGTACAAAGGTTACATCTGTAACATTCCAAATGTATAGAGCTGGTAAGAAGAACATGGCACCAGCTAATGTGTTCGTACTAGAACTAGCGATAGCCTGAATGTGAACCGTTTCGGCAAAAGCATTTTGCCGTTTCAAAATAACTGCTGTACCCATAGCAAGTACAGATACTGGAGCAAAGGCATCTACTGTTTGACCAATTTTCAAACATAAATAACCTACAGCCAGTGTGAAAATTGCCGCATAGAATAGGCCCCAGAATACTACATATGAGTTAATCTCTACGTAATCCTTCTTAGGATCCAATACGGGTTCTACGGGCGGAATAGAACGAGTTTCGTCCGACATGGTAAAACCTCCTCACAGAAAATGTACAAACGTATAACTATTCACCTTTATACTAACACGGCACTATATATGGTTCAATGGTTTTCTATGCATTATGCGAATAAAATATCACACCTTCCATAAATATTTATTTTGCATTTTCATCCCCTCTGTTCTACAATGAAAGTATATTAAGAACCTTTATTATATACAGTATTTATATCAATATGTATAACATGTATGTTTACTTACGAGGAGGCTCATTATGGAATCAATGGTCGAACGTTTTGTACGCTATACAAGCATAAATACACGGTCTAACGAGGAAAGTACAACAATTCCTAGTACTCAAACTCAAGTAGACTTTGCTACTAATGTGCTCGTTCCTGATTTAAAAGCAATCGGTTTAGATGAAGTGATTTACAACCGTGAAAATGGTTTTGTTATTGGCACATTAAATGCTAATACAGATGAAAAAGCACCTGCTATTGGCTTTATTGCTCATATGGATACAGCTGATTACAACGCAGAAAATATTAAACCCCGCATTGTAGAAAACTATGATGGCAGCGATATTTGCCTCAACGAAGAGCATCAAATCTACACACGTCGTGCAGATTTCCCTAATTTAAAGAACTATATTGGTAAATCCTTGGTAGTAACCGATGGTCTTACACTACTAGGCGGTGACGACAAAGCTGGCATCTGCGAAATCATGGAAGCCCTCGCCTACCTCGTAGCTCATCCAGAAATCAAGCACGGTAAAATCATGTGTGCCTTTGGTCCAGATGAAGAAATCGGTACCGGTGCAGATCACTTTGATGTCAAAGAATTTCCTGTTGATTTTGCTTATACTATTGATGGTGAAAGCCTTGGTCAACTTGAATACGAAACATTTAATGCTGCTGGCGGCACAGTTACATTAAAAGGTGTATCTGTTCATACAGGCACAGCTAAAGGCATTATGATTAACTGTGCTAAATTAGCAATGCAATTCGATGCTCTATTGCCAGGTGCTGCTGTTCCAGAACACACATGCGGTCGCCAAGGTTTCTTTATGCTCATGAGCATGGAAACTCAAGTAGATACCGGTAAAATGAACTATATCATACGCGACCATGACAAAGAATTGTTCGAAGCGAAAAAAGCATTCTTCTTACAAGCTGGTCAAACATTAAACGAAATCTATGGCCGCGAAGTATGTGAAGTATCCGTAAAAGATCAATATTTCAATATGTACGATATCATCAAAGACAACATGGAATGTGTCAACGTAGCTAAAGCAGCTATGGAAAAAGCAGGTATCACTCCTATTTGCGACCCTATCCGTGGCGGTACAGATGGTTCTAAAATTTCCTTCATGGGCATCCCTACCCCTAATATCTTTACTGGCGTAGAAAACCTACATGGTCGTCACGAATTTGCATGTATTGATGACATGAAAAAAGCTGTAGAAATTATCGTAAACATCGTTAATATTGAGAAATAATAGATTACGATGTAACTTCTCATGCACCTATACTACTACATGGCATTTGAAGGATATTTAAATACTAAACTAGTAATATAGAATACAATGGAATTCTAAGATACCTTAACACAAAAAAGGACTATACGAGATATCTCGTATAGTCCTTTTAATTTAGTTGTAAAATCTGCCTGCTAGAACCAGTCTGAATTCACCAGAATCATAACTTACATTCTATGCAAGTTTGCCATTGCGTTTACGATTTCTGATTTGTTCTTCTTCAGCGCGAGCTTTCAAAGAAAGATCTTTTTCAGTACCTACATAACGGCCATAGAGGAAATAATAAGCAACGAATGCAAGAAGTGCCACTACAACAGTAACATGGAACATACTTGTATAACCGACTACCTCTTTAATAGCACCTAAAATATATGGACCAAAACCTAAGCCCATATCTAAGGCAATGAAGTATGTAGATGTGGCAACACCAATGCGGTGAACAGGAACAATTTTAACAGTTACTGCTTGACCGTTTGACATAAATGTACCGTAACCAAGGCCAACAAACACCGCAGATAAGAGTATAAGCCATGTAGAGTGAGCGATGGACAACAAGAAAATACCAAGTGCTAAAGATATGAAGCAAGGGTAAAGAACGAAGTTTTCCCCTTTCATATCAAATACAATACCAAGTAATGGTCTTGTTATCGTAATAACTACAGCATATACAACGAAGAAGAATGTACCTGCTAAGATAAGGTTTAAATCTTTTGTATAAGCGGCCATAAAACCGATAACACCAGAGTATGCAAAACCTACTAGTATAGAAACAAGACTAATAGAATTCATACGTGGTTCGATATAATCGGAAATTTTAATGCCTTTATGTTCTTCAGAATCAATATCGAGCTTAGGTTCATCAAATTTCATGATAACGGAACCGATACCACAAAGGATGATAAGAGCAACACAGAAGGCGATGATAAAGTCATAGCCTAGGCTATGAAGCATCAAAATACCTAAAAACGGACCTACTGCAGCGGCAAGAGATGTAGACAAACCATAGTAGTTAATCCCTTCACCACGACGTGACATTGGAATAATAGCGGCTACGATTGTACTTGTAGCTGTAGATGTAATACCGTAAGCAAAACCATTTAAGAAACGAACACTGTCGAGCATCAATAAATTAGGTGTGTAGAAGTACATAGCTGTGGAAATTAAGTAAATCAACAAACCTAAGTACAACATCTTACGACAGCCTAAAATACTAATAAACCGCCCTGCTAACAAACGAGCAACAACAGTACCAATAATATAAATACCAACGGCCAAGCCAGCTTGACTTGCTGTGGCATGAAGATTATCCTTTGCTACTACCGCAATAATAACGATTAATAAATAATAAATCAAAAATACTAAGAAATTAATCAAAGTATCAAGGACAAAGGATCTTGTCCATAAGGCCTCTTTAGCCTTATCCATAATATCAACTCCATTTTCTTAAACTATTGTCAACCATTTGCAACAACGATTAATTATAAACCTCTCACTCTAAAAA